>CAIWHF010000078.1 GCA_903912405.1 uncultured Bacteroidota bacterium
CGCAATTAATATTTCTGGAAAACGCACCGAGAATTTTGTAATGCGTACCTCGCCCAACGAAATTCTATTACGCGGTATGATGAACTGGCAACCTGTCATTGCGCGCATTCGTCCACAACGCGTAATGAGTCGTTATACCCCAGCCTCCCAAGATATTTCTGAAGTGTCTTTAGGTTCAGATGTTTTAATTTCACCCAACGATCAAACGAGCATTACCTTAAACTACACCCATATCAATACCCTTGGCCAAAATAAATTGTTTAGAGAATTTTTTGCAGAAGCTGAGTATAGAGGTATTCAAAACTGGATCATAGAAGGTGGAGTGCAGTATTTAGAGTATAATAAAGAAGTATATCAGGTAGTACCTAATGCTGGCATATTGTATGCATTTACCCCGTTCACAGAAATTACCTACAAAATCAACAGAAAAAAATCGATACGTACCGAATTTCAATATATGAGTACGAAACAAGATTACGGTTCCTGGTTATTTGCTTTAGTAGAATATAATATTGCTCCGAAATTATCGTTCGCTTTATCAGACATGTACAATATTGCACCCAACCATGAAATGGTAAGCAAAGCCAACCATTATTATAATTGCTTTGTAGCCTATACAAAAGGCGCCAATCGCTTTACGGCAGCCTATGTAAAACAAGTAGAAGGTATCAATTGTACCGGAGGAGTATGTAGATACGAACCTGCTTTTAGTGGTTTTAAAATTGGCATCACCAGCTCGTTTTAATACATACACATACCTAAATAAAAAAGAGGATCGCTTTGGCGATCCTCTTTTTTATTAAAATAGCTTAGTTTTTAAGTGTACAACAAAGATTACCTTTGCAACTATGAAATTATTATTTACCTATTTAAAGCCCTTTAGAAAACTTTTGATGGTAGCCTTATTTTTAGCCGCTATCAATCAAATTTTTTCTTTGCTCGATCCCTATGTGATGGGGCATTATATCATTGACCCCTTTGCAAAAAATGCCCAAGCCTATGCCGGCCAACAATCGGTATTTATTGCAGGTATAACAAAAGGCTTACTCTTATTAATTTCGGTAGCCATGGTGTCGCGCATTGCCAAAGCCTTTCAAGACTATACCCTCAATGTAGTGATACAGAAATTTGGCGCCGCTCTATATACCGATGGGCTGAAGCATGCCTTACGCTTACCCTTTGGCGAATTTGAAGACCAACGCAGTGGCGAAACGCTCTCTATACTTCAAAAAGTACGCACCGACTGTGAGAAATTAATCAGCGCATTGGTTAATATTCTATTCACTACCTTAGTAGGTATCATATTCGTGATGATCTATGCTATCACGCTCAATTCTTGGTTAGTAGTCGTTTATTTAGGCGGCGCCTTTTTACTAGGATGGCTTACGAATTTATTGTCTAAGAAAATTAAAAATATTCAAAAGCGTATTGTAAAAGAAACCACCGCATTGGCCGGTGCCACCACCGAATCGTTGCGTAATATAGAATTGATTAAAAGCTTGGGCTTAACACAACAAGAAGTAAAACGATTAAATGGCAATACCATTAAAATTTTACAATTAGAATTAGATAAAGTAAAAAGCATTCGTACCATTTCATTTGTGCAAGGCACTTTTGTCAATTTTATTCGTCAATGCATCATGTTTGCGCTCTTGTATTTTGTTTTTAAAGGACATCTTACACTTGGACAAATGATAACCATGCAGTTTTATTCCTTTTTTATTTTTGGTCCATTACAAGAGTTAGGCAATATTATTTTAGCTTACCGAGAAGCACAAGCATCGCTTAGTAATTTTGACACTTTAATGAACAAACCTGTCGAAGCAAAACCGGCTGCACCAATTTCATTAGGCGCTATTCATAGCCTACAATTCGACCAGGTACGATTCCAACATAAAACAGCGAAACAAGCCGCGCTCAATGACATAAGCTTTAGCGTAGAAAAAGGTAAAACCATTGCTTTTGTAGGCCCATCTGGCTCTGGCAAAACAACCTTAGTGAAATTGCTAGTAGGTTTATACACCCCTAATAAAGGGCATGTCTTGTATAATCAATTGAGTAATACCAGTATCGATTTTGAAGAACTGCGTCATCAAATTGGATTGGTAACGCAAGACACCCAATTATTCTCTGGCACCATCAAAGAGAATTTACTATTTGTTAATCCAAGCGCTACCGATGCATCGCTTACTAAAGTATTGCAACAAGCAGCCTGCACCAATCTCTTGGCAAGAGCTGATAATGGCTTAGATACGTTGATCGGAGAAGGCGGATTAAAATTATCGGGGGGTGAGCGCCAACGCCTATCCATCGCTAGAGCCTTATTACGCAATCCTAATTTGTTAATTTTTGATGAGGCTACTTCTGCTTTAGATTCTTTAACAGAAGAAGAAATTTCGCAAACCATACAGAGTATCACAGCACAACGTGCGCATATCACCATTATGATTGCGCATCGCTTATCGACCATCATGCATGCTGATACGATTTATGTATTAGAAAAAGGTAGTATTGTGGAAACCGGTACACATCATTCTTTATTAGAAGAGAAAGGTTTGTATTATGCTATGTGGCGTCAGCAAATTGGCGAACGAACACACGCATAAATTACTTACATTTATAGTTTACCATACTGTTGAATATGCGTTTTTTAGGATTTCTATTTTTATGTTGCCTTTTGGTTTGTAGCGCTTCGGCGCAACCTCCAGCCAATTATTATACCAATGCTTTTAATAAGCAAGGCGAACCCTTGCGTGCTGCCTTATACCAAATTATAAAAGGTCATATCGCGCAAACCTATACACCCGGCTTGTGGAATGCCTTTTATACCACCGACGTAAAGCCCAATGGCAAACTATGGGATCTATATTCTGATAAGCCTGGCACTACAGCACCTTATGAATACGCTTTAGGTACTAACCAATGTAGCAGTAGTTCTGCTTCTGGCGAAAATTATTGTTATAATAGAGAGCACTCTTGGCCTAAGAGTTTTTTTGGTGGCGCCAACTCGTATACCCTCTATGGTTATCCCATGTATACCGACTTGTTTTTGGTTATTCCAACCGATGCCTGGGTAAATAGCAAGCGCAGTAATTTGCCGTATGGTAAAGCCGTTGCTCCATTTACCTTTACTGCACAAAACGGCTCTCGTATTGGTAATCAAAGTTACGCAGGCGCTCCATCAGGACAATGCTTCGAACCTATTGATTCTTTTAAAGGTGATTTAGCACGCAATTATTTTTATGTAAGCACCCGTTACCTGGGCGATAGCAATCAATTTATTTCTTGGGAAATGGCCGACAAAATAAACCTAAAACCTTGGGCCATTCAAATGCTTTTAGATTGGCACCACAACGATCCAGTGAGTAAAAAAGAACTCGATCGCAACGAGGCAGTTTATGCTATACAAAATAATAGAAACCCTTTTATTGACTACCCCCTTTTTGCAGATTGCATTTGGGGCACTGGCGATTGTAGCACCCTTGGTATTTCACTATATGAACATCCAACAATAGTACTCTATCCCAATCCGGCAAAAGAAGCAGTAAGTATCATTGGTGCACAAGCTGCACAGTCCATTACTCTTTGGGATATAACCGGCAGACAAGTTCTGCAACTAACCGCAAGTGACCACATACAAGTAGCTACCAATGCACTCAGTACTGGCGTATATATCTTAGAAATGATATTTGCAAAAGAGCGAATCATTAGAAAATTAAGTATCGAAAAATAACCACATTCTTAGTTTCAATGTTATGAATATGAAACCTATATTTTTATCTGTTGGATTGGTTGCACTTGCTTTTGCCTGCGGCTATACACTACATGGAAAGTTGCATCCAGTAACACAAAGCGATGGTCGGGTAACGGGCATTGGCGGTATCTTTTTTAAAAGTAAAGACCCTAAAGCCTTACGCGCTTGGTATAAAGAACATTTAGGCTTTTCGGTGAATGCTTATGGTGCTGTTTTTGAATGGCGACAAGCGAGCGACTCAACTAAAAAAGGCTTTACGCAATGGAGCCCCTTTAAAGAGAGCACTACTTATTTTGCGCCCTCTACCAAAGATTTTATGATCAATTATAGCGTTCATAATTTAAACGCTTTGGTGCAGCAATTAAAAATAAAAGGCGTTACGATACTAGATACTATGGAATCATATGACTATGGTACATTTATTCATATTATGGATTTGGAAGGCAATAAAATAGAATTGTGGGAACCCAATTATAGTGCTTACGAAGCACTTGGAAAGCAAATGAACAGCATCACTATTAAATAATAAAGCCCCGAAAATTCGGGGCTCTTTTTTTTATCTTAACAGGGTTACATTGCCTTGATAATGTTCAGCATGACCGTTTTTGAGCGTTGCATCTAATAAGTAAATATATACTCCGTTCGATTGCAGAACGCCATTCCATCTACCATCCCAACCTCTGCCTTCGGGATTCGTAGTTTCGAAAATAAGTTGTCCCCAACGATTGAAGATAGACATTTTGAAAGCTGTTACGCCTCTCGACAATAACGATTTAGGAAAGAAATAATCATTTAAATCATCGCCATTAGGTGTAAAGGTATTGGGCATTTCGATATAGCAATCTTTTTTCACTTCTACACTATCGCTCGTAATACAACCATCCATATTTACCGTAATGCCAAAAATACCTGGATGATAAACTACAATAGATGAAGCGGTATCGCCGGTAGTCCACCAGCTTACAGTATTTGTTTTTGAGATACGATCGAACAAAACAATTGGGCTACTATTAGGACACATCAAGGTGTCTGGACCTAAATCAACCATTGGATAAGGTTTTAAGGTAACCGATTTTTCGTAAGTAGAATCAGGACAAATGCGGTAACTAGCTGTTAATTTCACCGTAAAGGTACCACTACTATCATACGCATGCAGAATAGAATCACGGTTATAAATTTTAGAGCCATCGCCAAAATCCCACATCAATTGACGAATACCTAAGGTGTCGTAAACTGCATAAAACGTAATACCATTGCCTTCGCAAAGAGAATCTTTATCGGTATAAAAATTTAGACTTGGTGCAGGATAAACATGTATGATGTGTTTTGCGGAATCACTACACGGCACAAAATCATTCACATATAAAGTGGCGGTATAAACCCCTGGTGCTGCATAGGTATGCGTTGCTGTTGGATTAAAATCAGCATAGCCATCACCAAAATCCCAAGAGTAAGTAGGCGCTGCCATGCCCGTTGGCGAATTGAAGGTGCTAGTACTGGTAAAAGTAATAGGCGTATTACCACAGATAGAATCTTCGCTTACCGTAAACGACGCATCTAAGGAGTGACGCGTATCAATAGTTTTTACAACCGTATCTTTACAAACGCCGTTAGAGCTAATTAGTGTTATACTTTGCACTGCTTTGATGGGATATATAACCGTTGTGTTTTTTGCCGTATCGCCGGTGCCATTGCCAAAATCCCAGCTATAACTCATAAAGCCCGATTGGGTAGAATTATTAACTAAGGTAACGGTGTCTTCATCACATCCATATTTGATAGCGGAACTAAAGTCGGCAATAAAAGGCGGATTTGTAATGGTTATCGGTCCAATAGGTGGTGTAAAACATAATCCCTGATATACTACGATATTAGAATAAGTACCTGCAGGCAAATACATTTTAATAGCCCCCGTATTATCTGAACTCACATTGGCAGTAACCAATACAGCATTTTTTACATACTTCACTACATAATTCGTATTCGGCGTCAATCCATTTAATTGAATAATACCATTTCCACCACATACCGTTGGACTAATACCTAAAAAAGAAGTAACTACGGGTAAGCCACCCATAGATATGCAAACCGTATCGCGAGTAGTATCCTGACAGCTCGTACCCATAACGGTATAACAGGTATTACTTGCTGGAGAAACAGTAAGTGTAGGCGTGGTGCCCAATGAAGTAGTGGTACCCGTTTGTACCCAATTCAAGTTCATGTAAGTATCCGGAATGAGATAGTAGGCAATGGGTGTAATCGTATAATTGGTAGTAGAAGTAGGTGTAAAACGATGACTACTTCTAAAGGCGGTCCATTGCTGCGCGTTTCTACCCGTTACTGGGTGTGCAATAGTACCTGTTGCATTTTGCAATCCCTCAATAGCTAAGCCGCCATTCCAAGTGGTGCACAAAGGCGCATTGGCAATATGAATTTCAATTTCATTGGTCGTTTCAAACAATATAATTTGGAACGAAGTTGTTAAAGTAGTACAAGAAAACATGGGGATGTCGCAGAAAGACACAATAAACTTTCTGTTGGGCGCAGTACCAACGGTAGCATAATCTAAGCTACCAGAAGTGGGATAAATATCTGAATAAAAGGCAGCAATAGAATTATTCAAAGCCGTATTACCGGGGATACCTCCAGTAATTGACCATGGAGAAAACAAACCCGCATTAGCCGTATTAAAACAAATATATCCGTTTGATGAAAATACACATTGTGAATAGGTATTACCATAAAAGGTAAACGGGAATCCAATATTAATAACACTGGTATATAAATCATCCGTTAGCGAAAGATTGGTAGGCACCCTTCCATTACGAATGGCGTTTAAGGTAAGCGAAGCTCCCGGGCAGATGGTAGTATCATTTTGAGCAATAGAAACTTGTGCGTTTGTTTGCAATGCTCCAAAAAGCACAAACAAAAACACCATGTAAAAGCCTAATCTTGACATGGTAGTATTGGTTTTAATTCGTGAATTTAACGATTTTTCTCAACAAATAACCTGCAGAAGGGCCTATTTTCTATTTTTTTTCTGTTCTTCTAATTTTAAGTACAAATCTCTTAAGCGAGCTGCTTCAATAAAATCAAGGCTTTTAGCGGCCTTCTCCATGGCTTTTTTAGTAGCTGATAGTTGCTTGTCTAACTCTTTTATAGAACTATAAGTGGCATAGGTTTCAGCAGCCAAAGTAGCTTCCGAATCATTTAGTGCATAGGTAGCTGCTTGTGCCCCTTTGATATTTAAAACGGACGTCTGTTGCATGATCTGCGCTACTGTTTTATGCACTGTTTTTGGCGTAATTTGATGTGCTGTATTAAATGCAATCTGCTTTGCTCTGCGCCGATCCGTTTCATCCATCGTGCGTTGCATGCTTTTTGTAATTTTATCTGCATAAAAAATAACACAACCTTTCTCATTACGCGCCGCCCTTCCCGCCATCTGGGTCAGCGACCGTTCATCTCTCAAAAACCCTTCTTTGTCTGCGTCTAGAATAGCCATCAAAGTTACTTCTGGCAAATCTAATCCTTCGCGTAAAAGATTTACACCAACGACAACATCTAATACACCCAATCGTAAATCTCTCAAAATTTCTATGCGCTCCAAGGTATCTACATCAGAGTGAATATATTTCGACTTAATTTGGATTTTCTGTAAATATTTATCTAGTTCTTCAGCCATACGTTTAGTAAGTGTAGCTACTAAAATGCGTTCCGATTTTTTAACGCGCTCATCAATTTCTTCCAATAAATCATCGATTTGATTAATGCTGGGTCGTACTTCTATGACTGGATCTAATAAGCCTGTTGGTCGCACAATTTGCTCCACAACTACCCCACCTGTTTTTTCCAATTCATAGTTTGCCGGTGTAGCACTTACAAAAATTATCTGGTTTACTAATTTTTCAAATTCATAAAAATTCAAAGGTCGATTGTCCATGGCCGAAGGCAATCGAAAGCCATACTCTACCAAATTTATTTTTCTTGATCGATCACCTCCATACATGCCGCTTATTTGCGGAATGGTAACGTGGCTTTCATCAATTACTAATAAATAATCATCGGGGAAATAATCTAACAAGCAAAACGGACGGGTACCTGGTTCGCGTCGGTCTAAGAAACGAGAATAATTTTCTATACCACTGCAATAGCCCAATTCTTGAATCATTTCAATATCGTACGTAACGCGTTCCTTAATGCGATGCGCTTCGTGTGGTTTATTTATTTTCTTAAAATACTCCACTTGCCTATTCATCTCATCGTAGATTTCCGTGATGATCATATTCATTTGATCTTTAGGTGCCACATATAAATTGGCCGGGAAAATAGCCGCCTCTTGCAAACCTTTTATGCGCTTACCGCTTGTAATTTCAAAATGATCAATAGCTTCTATCTCATCACCAAAAAAAGTAATGCGCATACCCATATCCGCATAAGGCAAATTGACATCTACTACATCGCCTTGTACTCTAAAGGTGCCTCTTGTAAAATCGCCCTGACTACGATGGTACAAGGCCTGTACTAATTTATGTAAAAAGACATTTCTGCTATGGGTATCCCCTACTTTAAAACGAATAATACCATTGGCATAATCGGTAGGGTTTCCCATACCGTAAATGCAAGACACCGATGCCACTACAATAATATCTCGTCTGCCACTGAGCAAACTAGAGGTAGCACGCAAGCGTAATTTTTCTACTTCCTGATTGATAGAAAGATCTTTTTCAATATAGGTATCCGTTGTTGGTAAATACGCCTCGGGTTGATAATAATCGTAATAAGAAACGAAATACTCTACCGCATTATCTGGGAAAAACTGTTGCAATTCGCCATACAATTGAGCAACGAGTGTTTTATTGTGCGTGAGCACTAAAGTGGGTCTTTGTATTTCTTGAATAACATTGGCAATAGTAAATGTTTTACCAGAACCCGTCACACCCAATAGGGTCTGAAATGTTTCGCCTTCTTGCAAGCCCTTTACCAGCGCCTGAATGGCTTCGGGCTGATCACCAGCGGGTGCATAAGGACGATGAATTTGAAACATAGAACAAAGATGCGAAAAAATAAAGACAAGAAAGTAGCAAACTTCTTATGAAAATAAAATCACAAGCATCCAGTGTTCTTTAAAATTATAAAAACCGTATCTTAGATAAAAACAATCTTCTATGTGGCAACAAATTTTACAGTACTTATTTATAAAAAAGAAACACCCAGATGCACCCAAAAGCATTGATCTAAAATTAATGCATGGTATGAATCGGATTTCAATTATAGTTTTTCTAATTGCTGTAATAGTAATGTTAGTGCGCTTGTTGCGCCATTGATAAGACCGCTTGCGCGGCTGCATCCGAAGCGCTTTTCGAACCCAATGCGGTCCATAATTCGGCATAGTCGGCTTGCAATTGTTGCTGTGTAGCCTTGTCTTGCAATAGCTTTTGCAAATGCCTTTGCAAGGCTGCAGTATTTAAATCATCTTGTATTAACTCTGGCACAATAGACCGATTCATGATTAAATTAGCTAAAGCAATAAATTTGATTTTAATAAAGCGCTTTGCCAACCAAAACGAAATAGGATTTCCTTTATAACATACTATTTGCGGCACTCCAAACAAAGCGGTTTCCAACGTAGCGGTGCCACTCGTTACCATAGCTACAGCCGCTTGCTGTAAAATATCATAAGTTCTATCTGGGATTAATAAAACACCTGTTGTTGGCATACATTCTTTATAAAAATCAGCATCCATACTTGGCGCCTGCGCTATAACAAATTGATAGTCGGGAAACAAGGGCACTAGTGATAACATGATAGGCAGTTTAGCGGCAATTTCTTGTTTTCTACTACCAGGCAATAAGGCAATAATGGGCTTATCGGCAATTGTTGCTCCTTTACCTTTTTCTTTAGCAGCACTTATAACTTCAATCAAGGGATGCCCTACATAGTCTACTTCAAAATTCCATTGCTTATAATAGTCTACTTCGAAAGGCAAAATTACCAAAAGCTTATCTACAGATGCTTTCAAGGAATGCACGCGCTTTTCTTTCCAAGCCCAAACTTGAGGAGAAATATAATAAACCACTTTAATACCTTGCTGTTTAGCCCATGTTGCAATGCGCATATTAAAACCAGGATAGTCAATCAACACCAACACATCGGGTTGAAATTGTAGGATATCTGCTTTGCAAAAAGATAAATTACGAAGGATCGTTTTTAAATGAAATAAGACTTCTACAAAGCCCATAAAGGCTAAGTCTTTATAATGTTTTCTGAGGGTTGCCCCTGCAGCTTCCATTGCTTCACCACCCCAACATTGAATAGTAGCTTGTAAATCTTTTGCATGTATGGCTTTAATGAGATTGCTCCCATGCAAATCGCCACTTGCCTCGCCTGCTATGATGTAATATTTCATAGTTATTTACCAAACATATTTTAAAAGTAAAATAAGTAATGCAAATAAAATAGTTGCAGATAAAACACCTTTCGCCGTTTGATCAGCTTTGCGATTAAAGTAATAGAAAAAGGGAATTAAATTCGTTAAAATAGAAAGGCTCAATACTTTAGCAGCGTTGGTATGACTTAGCATTAAGCCATTTAAAAAAGCGCCTAAGGGTATATCTTGATGTAATAATACGAATACCAATAAGAACCCAAACACCGGTGCAAGTATTCCCAATACAAATCCTAATAGCGCATTATTTTTAAGCATCTTTTCTTTTTTGATGTTACAAACTTACAAAAAAATCAAGTTTAACAAGGTTTTGAATATTGCAATTACCCGAAATAAATTAAAATTGGTAACTTTACCTTCTAACACATAATTAAAGTAATATGAATTTTAATTTAAAACAAATGCCGGAAAGAACGGCTCGACCAAGAACTAATGGACTTACCATGATTATGGATAAAGGATTAGGATTGGATGAAGTGCGCAACTTTTTATCTACCTCTCTTCCCTATGTTGATATTGTTAAGTTAGGATTTGGCACGTCATACGTTACTAGCAACTTGAAAGAAAAATTAGCCATCTATAAAGAGCATAATGTACCTGTATATTTTGGTGGCACTTTATTTGAAGCATTTATTATTCGCGATCAATTTCAAGATTATATAGATGCCATGGAAGAATACGGCATTGAACATGTAGAAGTTTCTGATGGCTCGATGGATATCGATCACAAAGAAAAATGCAAATACATAAGCGAGTTAGCAAAACATGCAACGGTATTATCTGAGGTAGGCTCTAAAGATGCTGCTCATATTATTCCTCCTTACAAATGGATTGAATTGATGCGTGCCGAGTTAGAAGCTGGCTCTAGTTATGTAATTGCAGAAGCACGCGAAGCGGGCAATGTAGGTATTTACAGAGGCAGTGGCGAGGTAAGAGAAGGCTTGGTGCAAGAAATTTTAACGCAAATTCCATCGGAGAAAATCATTTGGGAAGCACCACAAAAAGCACAACAATTATACTTTTTAGAATTATTAGGTGCGAATGTAAACTTAGGCAATATTGCCCCACATGAAGTTATTGCTTTAGAAGCAATGCGTATTGGATTGCGTGGCGACACCTTTCATTTATACTTAAATAAATAAGCCTTGAGCGCATACGGATTAATTGGCTATCCACTCTCTCATTCCTTTTCACCAGCTTATTTTGAAAAGAAATTTGCAGCGTTGCACCGAAATGATTCGTATGCATTATTCCCCATTCAAGACATTAACGAATTGCCGGCACTTATACACCCAAACCTTGCCGGACTTAATGTAACGTTACCCTACAAAGAAACAGTACTTAAGTATTTAGATTATATCGATGCTACCGCACAAGCTATTGGCGCAGTTAATTGTATTAAAATTAGCCATGGGAAACTGATTGGTTTCAATACCGATTGGATAGGCTTTACGAAAAGTATGCAGCCCTTATTAGATACAAAAAAAACCTATACCGCACTTTTGTTGGGAA
Organism: uncultured Bacteroidota bacterium; assembly: GCA_903912405.1. GTDB lineage: Bacteria > Bacteroidota > Bacteroidia > Chitinophagales > Chitinophagaceae > CAIWHF01. The sequence goes on from CAIWHF010000078.1 coordinate 11,716, forward strand.
CGGGCGGGGCTTCTAAAGCAGTGCAATATGCATTAACGCAGTTGCACATTCCCTTTCAATTAGTAAGCAGAAAATCTGCTACTACAAGTATCCACTTCGATGCACTTACCCCTTCCATTATAGCTGCGCACAAGCTCATTATTAATACTACACCTGTAGGTATGTATCCTGAAATAAATGCTTGTCCACTCCCTTTTACGGAGGCGCTCGGCGATCAGCATATCGTTATGGATCTCCTTTATAACCCAAGCGAAACGCTCTTATTACAAAAAGCGGCTGCTAAAGGAGCGCTTATTAAAAATGGCTATGACATGCTTTGCTTTCAAGCAGATGCCTGTTGGGAAATATGGCAACAAGCTTATCCTACTGAATAATAAACACAAGTAGTAAGAAAATTACGAACAAATGGTAGCGCTTTGATAAAAGCAAATTGCACGCGGGCTGCTAATCCAAACTTATATTTATAGATGGGATTTATTAAATAATGACGCTGATTTTTTATCGTCAATCCAGCTGCTTTTACGATACGTTCGAAGCGCTCAATAGAAATACGCGTGGATTTTATCTCCAGCAACTCCCTTATTTTCCCATCTGTTTCTCCGCCCAAACGTAAAATGCCTTTATATAAAAAATTAGGGAGTAAATGATAATAAGGCAACTTGCTTGTCCATTTATTCAGGGCTAATTGTTGATGGCCTCCAAAGGGCATTTGCCACGGTGGGAAACCAAAAAATACTTGTCCAGCTGGTGCTAATAAATTTTTTAAATGCGGAATAAACGCTTCTTGATTGGGTATATGCTCAATGGCATCTTTTAAAATAATGACATCGAAATATTGATGAAACTTGTTTACAAAAGCAGCTTCATAAACATCTTGATTGATAAACTGCACTTTGCCTTGACTAATATCATTAGCAAAATAATCATTTGCAATATCAATACGAATTTGATCTAAATCGACACCAACACAATGGCAACCGCTTTCTATAAAGGGTTTTAAAACACCGCCTTCTCCGCAGCCAATTTCCAAGACCTTTAATCCGGCTTGAATTATTTTAGTTTCATTAATAAAAGCTAACACGAAGGCTTGCGAATTTTCTACTTGTTGCGTAAAACGCAGTTTACTATCGAGATGATGTTCTAATGCCACTGGAAGAATTTTTTATTTTACAAGATACTTATTTCTCAGAAGTTGTTGGATCTAAAAATAAACCTAATTGATGATTAATACTAGCATCATGAATTTGCTCAAATACTTGTTTGATTAATTGAGGATCTAAGCCTTTCAACGCTGCTGTATGGGTTTTGGAAGCTATAATTTCTCTCCAGCGTTCGGGTTGATATGCACTTAAGTTCATTTCTTTTTTTAATACGCCTAATTGATTACTCAATTCCATTCTACGGGCAATTAAAGCAATGATTTCATCATCTACACTATCCATCAATTGACGATAAAAATCTAATTGCGCTAATTGATTTGATGTTTCTAAATGCGGGGTACGTATGTTCAGTCCTTGAATTAATTGCCATAAAGCCTCCGGCGTTATTTGCTGCGCTGCATCACTTAATGCTTTACTAGGTTGTGGATGCGTTTCTATCATCAAACCATCAAAACCCATATCCATAGCACGTTGCGACATTGCAGCAACATGTGCACTTTGTCCGGTTATATGGCTTGGATCATTGATGAGAATAAGTTCAGGTCTTCTGCGTTTTAATTCAATTGGAATAATCCAATTCGGTTCATTTCTATAGGTAGTTGATTTTGCATAAGTAGAAAAACCTCTATGAATGGCTGCGATATCGGTGATACCAACTTTCTCCATGCGTTCTATTGCACCTATCCATAAATCTACATCTGGAGTAACTGGATTTTTAATCATAACAGGCAGGTGCACTCCTTGTAAACTATCTGCTAATCGTTGCACTTGAAAGGGATTTACAACCGTTCTTGCTCCCAACCACAATACATCTACTTGATAGCGCAAGGCTAACTCGATATGGGCAGGCTCTGCAACTTCAATTGCAATAGGAATGTTGAATTCGTTTTTTATTTCTAGCAACCATGCTAAAGCCTGCTCGCCCATCCCTTCAAAACTTCCTGGTCGGGTTCTTGGTTTCCACACACCTGCACGAAACAATTGTATAGGCATGGATTGGAATGCCCTAGCAATTTGATGCAATTGCTCTTTAGACTCTACACTGCAAGGACCAGCAATATAGATAGGCGCAGAAGATTTAGAAAAAAAAGACATGCTGCAAGTTACAAAAACAAACTGGCACTCTTACTTCCAACCGTCTCCATCCAAAAGATTTCCGATGCCGCCCAATACACTCCCTTCTTCTTTTCTATGAAAAGCCCCAAAGCTCAATATACGTGCTGCTAATCTACTTACAGGCAAGGATTGAATCCATACTTTACCAGATCCGGACAAGGTGGCAAAAAATAATCCTTCACCACCAAAAAGCGTATTCTTAATGCCGCCTACAAATTGAATATCATAGTTTATAGCACCGGTAAATCCTACGATGCAACCGGTATCAATCTTCAACGTTTCACCAGGTGTTAAATAAATTTCCTTTACAAACCCACTGGCATGTAAAAAAGCCATACCATCCCCTTCAATTTTTTCCATGATAAATCCCTCTCCTCCAAACAAACCCGTTCCTAATTTTTTTTGAAATTCTATCCCAATACTCACCCCTTTTGCCGCACATAAGAAAGCATCTTTCTGACAAATAACTTTTCCGCCTAATTGCGATAAATCAAGGGGAACAATTTTACCTGGATACGGAGAAGCAAAACTAACCGTTCTTTTTTGTGCACCTTGATTGGTAAATGCTGTCATGAATAAATTTTCACCTACCAGCAATCGCTTACCAGCATTGAACAATTTGCCAAGCAAACCATTTTGCTGATTGCTTCCATCACCAAATAATGTTTGCATGCTGATATCGTCTTGCATCATCATAAATGCGCCTGGCTCAGCAATGACGCTTTCTTGAGGATCCAGTTCTACTGCTACATACTGCATCTCTTCACCAAAAATGGTATAGTCTATTTCATGATTATTCATAGTCATTTATTTTTTACAAATATATTTTTAATCTTACATTCACCTCTTAAAAGAAATGCTAATTTTTAAGATTGCATTATTAATAGTACTTTTAAAAATTATTTAGTTTTCCATGCAACCGATTCCAGATTTAGAAACACTCAAAACAGGGGCTTTAATGCTTATCGACAAATCGTATAAGTGGACCTCTTTTGATGCGTTGTTCAAAATCAAAAAAGGACTTAAAGTAAAAAAAATTGGCCATTGCGGTACGCTCGATCCGCTGGCTACTGGATTGCTAATTGCCTGCACCGGCAAACAAACCAAACAAATCATGATGTATCAAAAATTACCTAAAGTATATACAGGGATTTTTGAATTAGGAGCTACCACCGAATCGTATGATTTAGAAACAACGCCCAGTAATCATTTACCTTATGCACATATTAGTGCAGAAGATATAGAAGCTGCTAGAAAAAAATTTGAAGGTCTTATACAACAAGTGCCGCCTATACATTCTGCTATTAAGAAAGATGGGAAACGTGCTTATGAATCGGCAAGAGAAGGTATTGAAATTATATTAGCGCCACGACAAGTAGAAATTACACAATTTATAATTACTAAAATAAACTTGCCTGAGGTGCATTTTGAAGTACATTGTAGTACGGGTACCTATATTCGTTCGCTAGCACATGACTTTGGTGCTGCCCTGCAATGTGGTGCTCATTTAAAAGAACTAAGACGAACAAAAATTGGCAATTTTTCTATTGAAGATGCTAAAACAACAGATGAGTGGATTGATTTATTAAAGCCGCCCAAAGTAATTCCCAAAAAAAATCCTGAACCGTAGTTCAGGATTTTTTTTAATATTCATCTTCATTAAAGAAGAAATCTTCTTGCGTAGGATAATCGGGCCAAATATCTTCAATGGCTTCATAGATTTCACCTTCGTCATCTAATTCCTGCAAATTTTCTACAACCTCTAAAGGAGAACCCGAGCGAATGGCATAATCAATTAACTCGTCTTTAGTAGCTGGCCATGGTGCTTCTTCTAAATGAGAAGCTAATTCAAGTGTCCAAAACATATACTATATTTTATTTTTAAAATTTTGATAATTTACGCAAATGTAAGTTTTCATTTAAAATATACAAATTTTGTTTTTTATTATTTCCTTAAAAAGTGCGAAATGTAATTTTTAATTAAAAAAAATAGTTTTTCTTTGAAGTATTATATAATAGATACAAGATGCTGCAAGCAGAAGATATTAAAAAGCAATACGAGCAATCCATCATATTAAAAGGGGTGTCTCTTTCGGTGAAGCCTGCGGAAATGGTTGCAATTATGGGCCCGTCTGGCGCAGGTAAAAGTACCCTGTTGCATATATTAGGCACTTTAGATAGCGCTGATGCAGGCACTATTAGCATTAATAATACCGCAGTACATACATTAAGTAAAAATGAAATGGCTGACTTTAGAAATGAAGCAATCGGTTTTGTATTCCAGTTTCATCATCTATTGCCCGAATTCAATGCGCTAGAAAATATTTGCTTGCCACAATGGATAGCAAAGAAAGATAAAACACAAGCAGAACGCTATGCACTCGAACTCTTAGACTATATGCACTTAGCCGATAAAGCGCATAAGAAACCCAATGAACTCTCTGGCGGAGAACAACAGCGTATTGCCATAGCAAGGGCTTTAATCAATAAACCGGCCATCATATTTGCCGATGAGCCCACTGGAAATTTGGACAGTCACAACGCACAAAGTATTCACGAATTGTTTTCAAAATTGCGTAATGAATTGCAACAAACCTTTGTCATTGTAACCCATAATGA
>CAIWHF010000079.1 GCA_903912405.1 uncultured Bacteroidota bacterium
CTTTATACTTTTAGCTACGCTTTCTGGTTTCCTTGCTTGCAAGTCGAGCCCTACACCGAGCACCACTGCGCAAGATTGGCATACGCAATCTAACGATCCCGAAGTGCATTGCTCACATTTAGATTTGAATATCCGTGTAGACTTTGAACAGCAACAAATTGCAGGCTGTGCTACATGGACTATCGAAAATAAGCAAGCCAATGCCTTGCATTTAGATAGCGATGACCTCACCATTGATAGTGTATTGGTAGATGCACATGCTGTAGCATTTACTAAAGATGCTCGAGTAGCACATTTAGGTGAGCGTATCCGCATACCTATAGCAGCAGCATCACAACAAGTGGCCGTGTATTATCATACCGGCGCTCATCCGCGTGCCTTGCAATGGTTGACGGCGCAACAAACAATGTCTAAAACAAAACCTTTTTTATATACCCAATCCGAATCTATTTACGCTCGCTCTTGGATTCCTTGTCCCGATGGCCCAGGTATTCGCTTTACCTATGATGCCACTGTACAAGTGCCGAAGGGATTTATGGCCTTGATGAGTGCCGAAAATCCACAGCAAAGAGCAGCCGATGGCATTTATCATTTTCATATGCCCATGGCTATTCCGGCTTATTTAATGGCATTGGCAGTGGGCGATATTGAGTTTAAAGCGATTGATGCACGCACGGGTGTATATGCTGAGCCAACAATGATAGCTAAAGCAGCAAATGAATTTGCTGAAGTAGGCAAGATGGTTTCGCAAGCCGAAAAATTATATGGCCCTTATCGTTGGGGTAGATATGATATGTTGGTATTACCTCCTGGTTTTCCTATTGGTGGCATGGAAAATCCGAAGCTCACTTTTTGTACACCTACTATTATTGCTGGAGATAAATCTTTAGTGAATTTGATAGCACATGAATTGGCACACAATTGGAGTGGCAATTTAGTAACTAATGCCACTTGGAATGATTTTTGGTTGAATGAAGGTTTTACTGTTTACTTCGAACGCCGATTGACCGAATCCCTTACCGATAAAAGTTATGCTGATATGCTTTGGGAATTGGGCTATCAAGATTTGCAAGCTACCCTTGAGGAGTTGAAAGATAGACCAGCCGATACGAAGTTGAAATTAGATTTAACCGGTAGAGATCCCGATGATGGATTGAATGATATCGCCTATGAGAAAGGTGCTTTATTATTGCGCGCTATTGAATTGAAAGTGGGTAGAACGGCTATGGATACGTTTTTGAATCAATACTTTAATCATTTCGCATTTAAGACCATTACTACCGAATTGTTTTTAGCCTATTTGCAAGAGCATTTATTAGCTAACTATCCCGAGCAAACGAAAGACTTAGCTATAGACGCTTGGGTGTATGGAACCGGTGTGCCTAAAAATGCGCCTCGTGCCGATCAAGATCGTTTCAAACAAGTAAATGCAACGAGAGCGTCGTTTTTACAAACGGGCACTAAAGATCCTAAGGCTACTTCGACTTGGACTACCCATGAGTTTTTACATTTCCTTCGTTTGATGCCTAAGCCATTAGCTGTTGCTCAAATGCAACAGCTCGATCAGCTATTTCATTTTACACAAACGGGCAATGCAGAAATTGCAGACCTGTGGTTTATCATGACCGTAGCAGCTAATTATAAGCCTGCTATGTATGCCGAGCAAAATGAAGCTATGCGCAATTTTTTGAGCAGTGTAGGTCGTAGAAAATTTATTGTGCCTTTGTATAAAGAGCTGATGGCGCATCCGTATTCGGTGCCCGTAGCTAAGCAATGGTATCAAGCATTTAGAAATAATTATCATCCATTGGCACAAGAAAGCTTAGATAAAATTGTGGGTATTAAATAAGCTTAAGCTTGTTTAAGAATTTTTAAAAATACACTTTTAGTATAGGTTCTTTCTAGCTAGAATACTATAATTTCGCGCCATGGAACAAATTAATCAGTACGTACAATTACATGCTTGGCACGATGAACAAGTGCTGGAGACTGCTTGTACGGCTGTTTGGAAGGGTGCGGAATTAGAAGTTACCTATACACTTTTTCAAACCGATTGTTTGTTTGATTTTTCTGCTATGCCCAATGTAGTGCAATTGCATATTGCGGCTACCTATTTTGATAAATATGAAGAACCCTTTGATGTGGTGGTAGCTAAACAAAGTATCTGTTGTAATACCCAATCTAAGTTGTTTGAACTGCTTACTTCAAATTTAGAGGGAATTGCTAGAAAAATATTTTTAGAAAGCTCCATTTTATATTTACTCTATCAAGTGCAAAAAAACAATTTAGTGTTTCAATTGAATTGTGATACTTGTTCCTTTTTAAATAAACCTTTAGAAGCAGAGAAAATTCACAAAGCCAAAGAATATATTTTGGCAAACCTTGATGCATCGATTACTATAGCTTCTTTAGCCCTTCATGTAGGCACTAATCAATGTTATCTTAAAAAAGGGTTTAAGGAATTATATGGCCAAACCATTTTTGAATGTATACAAGAGCATAAAATGGTAAAAGCCAAACATCTCTTATCGCAATCAAGCTTGTCTTTGCAAGAAATCAGTATGGCTGTTGGTTATGCCTCTTTGAGTAGTTTTAGTCAAACCTATAAAAACTACTTCGGCATTAGTCCAAGTATGGAGAAAAAACAAATTCCTGATTTCTAAAATCCTTTTCCCAATCGCTAAACAGTTCTCAATTTAGCAATAGTAGTTTTGCGGCGAATAATAATACCATTCGCACATATGAAATACTACATATACTTACTTGCTTTTATTTTTTCATCTACAAATACGCAAGCACAAAATAATACGATCGATTCTCAAAAGATTAATAGGCTCAAAGAAGTGGCCATAGCCGCTCGTCTAAAAACGACCCAAATGTCTAAATTAAACTTGACCGAGATGGATCTGCCTCAAGCACAATTTATATTGAGTAGCAAACAATTGGCACAACAGCAAATACTATCCTTAAGTGATGTTTTAAAAAATGCTAATGGTATGTATATCATGGGTACCACTGGGGGTTATCAAGAAGAAATTGCTGCAAGGGGAGCGGCTCTTGCTTCTTCTAATACTTTTAAAAATGGTATTCGTTATTTTAATGGTATGAAAATAGCAATGAGCGGATTGGAGCGCGTAGAAATAGTTAAAGGGAATGCTGCAATTGAGTATGGGAATGTAGCTCCTAGCGGGGTTTTGAATTTGATTACTAAGAAACCCAAATTTGAACAGGGGGGTGCTGTTTCGCTAAGCTATGCCAGTTTTCAAAATTTTGCAACTGCTTTTGATGCTTATGGCTCCTTAAATAAGAGTAAGAAAATAGCATTTAGATTGAATGCATTATATAGTAATGGAGCGAGTTTTAGAAACGATGTGTATAGCACTACTTTATACATCAATCCTTCGGTGCAAATTAATGTATCGCCTAAGAGTACGTTGTTGTTAGAAGCAGACTATACCTACAACAAATCAGTACCAGATTTTGGAGCCGGTATTGTCAATTATAAACTTGTTAATTTGCCAAGAGAACGATTTACGGGCGTGAGTTGGGGGAATTATGCAGCTAAGCAATCTTTAAACAGTGCTACGTATAGTACTACTATTTTAAACCAGTGGAAACTAAATGCTATTCTTGCTTATAGAACCTATGCTACCGATTTGTTTACCAATACAAGACCTAATGGATCTACCAGTGGAGGAGGTACATTAGTAGATGCGCAAGGTAATTGGATAAGAGGTATTCAAAAAACAACAGTAGCTGACGCTTATACTTTGCAGCAAATTGATGTAACACGAACCGTAAAAAGAAATAATCTTCAACACGAATTGCTTATTGGTGCCGATGCAGAACAATTTACAACCTCAACTATTGTTTATGCTAATTATAATAATTACGACACGATTAATATTTTTAATGCCTACAATGCTTCAGCAGAGCCTGCTGCGCCTGTTTTAAATAAAAGCACTAATACTACTATGGCTGTTCAAAGAGCGGGTATTTATATGCAAGATTTAATTTCTTGTGCAGCAAAGTTTAAGCTCTTGTTAGGTGCCCGATGGAATACGATTACTACCAATACTAATGTGCTTACCTATACTACACAAACGAATGCTCTAAGCAACACTGTCGATAAGCCCTTTTCTCCCAAGATTGGATTGGTATATCAGTTAAATGCTGCACACATGCTTTTCGCTAGTTATTCTAATTCCTTCTCTCAAAATACTGGAATTGATAGCTACGGCAAGGCCTTACCAGCCTCAATTATTGATCAGTACGAACTAGGGCTTAAGAATAAAATTAGGGATGGCAAAATGCAATTTAATATAACTGGATATAGTATTCACAACAACAACCTAGCGCAGACATCACTTGCTAATGGTAATACTAACAGTAATATTAAAGAATTGGCTGGTGCTACAAGAAGTGCCGGTATTGAAGTAGACATGACCTATAATCCGCAAAAGCAAATAGCTATCATGATGGGCTATAGTTTTAATGAAACAATTTACACTGCTAGTAATATATATATAGTGGGTAGCGCTTTGCGTTACAATCCAAATCATACGGCCAATGCAAGTGTGCACTATGAATTTTCTAAAGGGCGCTTTAAAAATGTAGCACTTGGTGCTATTGCACAATATATGGGTTTGCGCTTTGTAGGTCGATCTACTAGACTTACTGTTAATAATGACAACTATCAATTGATTCCTATAAAAGAATTTATAGTTGTAGATCTTGTTGCTTCTTATAAATGGAAGCAATGGAAATGTAATGCTAAGCTATCCAATATTTTTAATCAACTCAATTATCATGTACATGATGATAATAGTGTAAATCCAATTACCCCAAGAAATGCATCCTTGCAATTTGTTTTTAATTTTTAAGCCTGCGCAAATTTCAAAAGGTATTTTCTTATGGGCTTCTCAAAATACAGAAAGCTTATGCTAGCAACTATCAGCAGTAATAGTAGGTTGAAATAAAAAATCGGTGCTGTGGTTTGGAAACCAATCCGCTTGCCTAACTTATTGCCCATGATAAAAACGGGGTACTGCCATACATAAATACCGTAACTGATTTCGCCTAAAAAAAGCAAAGGTTTTTTATTTAAAAGCCTTGTGATGATTCCCTTGTTAGCGCTTATAGTTATTAGAAGGGGCGCAAACAACACTGCCATTAAGCCATTGTGGTAATGTAATCCTAATGGGAATTTTAAGAGCACTATTATCATGCTAAACAATAAAACAATGAGTATATCATAATTGCGTTCTGATGTTTTTTGGTTCTTAAGGAAATACCACCCACAAAAGGTGCCCACTAAAAATTCATTGATATGCAAAAGCGGAAAATAATAAATGAAATGATGGAGCTCTTGATTCGAATGGATGGGGTAGGTGTGTAAGAAATAATGAAAACCCAATTGCGATAAAAGGAAAATTACGAGTATGCCCAATATCGTATAGGGTATGCTACTTTTCTTAGTGTAAAAATGATGTAGCATAAAAGGAAATACACAGTAAAATAAGACTTCTACCGAAATAGACCAGCCGGGTTTGTTGATAGATAATGCGGCGCTCGGCACCCATGCTTGCAAACAAAAGAGACTCAAGATAAAATCCTTTCCACTTATGGGCACTTGCACATAAAAGAAAAATAAACAAACACCAATCAAGGCTAAAAAATATACGGGATATATTCTTACAAACCGATTCCATAAAAACTGCTTTGCGTCAATAGGTGATTTGTGTGCATAGGCAAGCATCATTACGAAGCCGGATAAGATATAAAAAAAGCTCACCCCAATATTTGCTTGTCTAAACAAAAAGCTAATTTCGGAGCAGTGGAAAGGTGCAACGCTTAAACCATAATGATAGATAACAATGGCTATAGCCGCAATAAATCTTAAGAAGGTTAATTGGTCTATGCGCATGGCTTTTCTTATCAAATACTATGTTTAGGAAATCCTTTACTAAATACCTTTTATATAATCGATAGTTAGTGTATTAAATTGCTCTGGGGCTTGTACATTGACTACATGGCCGCAATTGGTAATTACTTGTAAGGTAGAAAAAGTGTGGCCAGCAACTACTTTTTTAACGGCAGCTAAGAATAAATAGTCTTCTTCACCCATTACATATAAAGTGGGGACTTTCAATTCTTGAACTCTAAAATATTTGAGCAATGGATTTAATTCAGCAGTTAATTTAAACCACTTCATAAATTCTTTTTTAGTTAATTGGTGTGCCTCTCTAATAAATAAACTTCTCGATTCCTCATGCTGTTTTTTGGGCATGATAATAAAAGCAAATAGCTTATAAAGCCAAATATGGGGAAGAAATCTTTTAAGGGCATTGCCTACTTTCACTAAAAATTTGGATCGAATATCTAATTGAATAACAGCACCAGCCATGATAAGCGAACGAACACGTTGAGGAGCCATTTCTCCAATAGTGCGTATGATGATAGTACCCATTGAAATGCCAATAAAATGCGCCTTTTCTATTTGGAGATAATCGATTACTTCTATAACATCTTGGCTTACTTGCTTAAAGGTGTATTTGTTTTCCCAAACAGCTTTAAGTAAATTATTCGATTTCCCGTGTCCACGTAAATCAACTAATACAATATTGAAATGCTCTTTGTAGGCTTTAATTTGTTTATGCCACACTGATGAACTGCCACCGGCACCATGCACAAATACAACCCATTCTTGGCTCGATGGATGATGATATAATTTATGATAAAGGAGGTGTTGTTGCATCTTAATAGTTGAGTAAGATAGCTATTTTTTCAGCAACTTTCTGAGCATTAGGCAGCATGGCTGCTTCTAAATGTACATTCATCGGTACGGCAGGCAGATTGAGTGCGCCCATTGTAAAAACCGGGGCATCTAAGGAAGCAAAACAATGTTGTGCTATGCGTCCAGCCAATGCTTCACAGAATGAATTATTCAATTGCTCTTCGGTGAGTACTAAACACTTGCCATGTTTCTTTACTGTTGTATAAATCAAATCCTCATCTAAAGGGAAAATAGTTCGTAAGTCGATTACTTCAATTTGGCCTTCAAAATCTTTAGCAGCTTGATGGGCCCAATGCACGCCCATGCCATAGGTAATTACGCAGACGCTTTCTCCCTTTGCTACGCAAGATGCATCTGCTGCTAAACTAACACAGCCTTTACCTAAAGGTAAAATATAATCTGCTGCTGGTTCAATGGTTTTAGCATCTTCTGTGCCCGGTACCTTACTCCAATACAAGCCTTTATGCTCTAGCATGATAACTGGATTTGGATCGTAATAAGCCGCTTTCATAAGTCCTTTCATATCGGCTGCATTGCTAGGATAAGCAATCTTGATGCCTTTAAAAGTAGCCAAGGTGCTTTCTACACTGCCGCTATGATAAGGGCCGCCGCCGCCATAGGCGCCTATAGGAACACGGATAATGCAAGACACATTAAACTTGCCGCAACTTAAATAAGCAGTTTTGCTGATCTCTGTAACGAGCTGATTAAGAGCAGGGTAAATATAGTCGGCAAATTGAACTTCAACAATAGGTTTTAATCCCACTGCACTCATGCCGGCAGTAGAACCAATAATATAAGCCTCTTGAATGGCGGTATTGAATACCCGCTTATCGCCAAATTTTTGCGCAAGCGTTGCCGCTTCTCTAAATACACCACCAATGCGTCCGCCCACATCTTGACCATAAAACAATGCTTCGGGATGAGCGTGCATAATTTCTTCTACGGCATGCAATGCGGCGTCTACCATCACCACTTTTTCTTTTCCTGCTGGCACGCGAGTGCCCACTTCAGTGGTGATAGGTGTAGGTATAAATACGTGATCGGATACGGTGCTTGGGTCGGGTTCTGCCGCCGCCACAGCCGCTTCAAATTCTCTTGTA
>CAIWHF010000080.1 GCA_903912405.1 uncultured Bacteroidota bacterium
TTGACGCATAAATAAAAAAGCCCCGAAATATTTCGGGGATTTTTTATTTATGCAGCTTAACTTTTATCTACTGTAATTAGGTGCTTCTTTAGTAATTGCAATATCATGCGGATGACTTTCTGCCATGGAAGCACTGGTAATACGAACAAATTGCGCTTGCTCTTGTAGTGTTTTAATGTCTTTAGCACCACAATAGCCCATACCTGCTCTCAAGCCACCAACAAACTGCTGAATCACTTCACTTAAAGTTCCTTTGTATGGCACGCGACCTACGATGCCTTCTGGAACCAATTTTTTAATGTCGGCTTCAACATCTTGGAAATACCGATCGCTCGATCCCTCTTTCATTGCTTCAACAGAACCCATACCTCTGTATGATTTGAACTTTCTTCCTTCGTAAATGATTGTTTCTCCTGGACTTTCTTCTGTACCTGCAAAAATAGAACCCGCCATAACCGTTGATGCGCCGGCAACTAAGGCTTTTACCATATCACCGGTGTATCGAATACCGCCATCTGCAATCACTGGGATACCTCTTTTCTTCAATATGCTTGCTGCTTCAATAACGGCACTTAATTGTGGTACACCTGCACCGGTAACAACGCGAGTAGTACAAATAGAACCTGGTCCAACGCCCACTTTAACCGCATCAGCACCTGCATCTGCTAAAGCTTTTGCACCAGCAGCAGTTGCCACATTACCAGCAATTACTTGTAGCTCTTTAAATGATTTTTTAACCAATTTCACCATATCCAATACGCCTTTAGAATGGCCATGAGCACTATCTAAAGTAATCACATCCACCCCTGCATTTTTCAATGCAGCAACACGATCCAACGTGTCGGGCGTAATACCTACAGCAGCACCTACCAATAAGCGACCAAATTGATCTTTGCAGGCAAACGGATGGCTTTTTAAATGTATAATATCTCTAAAGGTGATTAGGCCTTTTAATTTTCCGGCTTTATCTACAATAGGTAATTTTTCGATTTTATATTGTTCTAATATCCCCTCGGCCTTTTGCATGGTAGTGCCAATAGGCGCAACAACCAATTTATCTTTGGTCATTACTTCTTTGATTTTCTTTTTGGGATTTTTTTCGAAACGTAAATCTCTATTAGTAAGGATACCCACCAATTTATTAGCAGCATCTACAATAGGAATACCTCCAATTTTGTGTTCTCGCATTAAACGCAGGGCATCGCCCACAGACTCTTCTGGAGACAAGGTAATGGGATCTATAATTAAACCACTCTCTTGACGCTTCACTTTTCTAACCAATTCGGCTTGCTTTTCAATACTCATATTCTTATGAAGTATACCAATACCACCCTCTCTAGCCAAAGCAATAGCCAAACGGTCTTCGGTAACCGTATCCATGGCAGCTGATACCATGGGCATATTGATTTTAATGTCTTTTGTTAGATAAGATTGGATATTTACTTCTCTAGGAAGTACATCAGAATAAGCAGGAACTAATAAAACATCATCAAATGTTAGTCCTTCTCCGTAAAATTTAGACTTTGTTGCCATGTGCAAAGATAAAACGACTTTTTTTTAAAACCATAAAGTCATGGGAAAAAATAAGAAAAATGTTTAATTTCATAACTTAAATTTCACAATATGGGTAGAAAACTCTTTGATGTAGTAGCAGATCGTAAATCTAAAAATCCTTCTTCAGTATTATTAGCTGCCAAAGAAGCTGGCAATTGGCGCACCTACAATGCGCAAGAAGTATGGGATACGGCAACTGCTTTGGCCTATAGCCTTCAACAATTAGGCATACAATACAAAAAAAATGTTGAAAACGTAGATACGGTTGCAATTATTTCAAATAATAGGCCAGAGTGGGTAATTACTGATCTTGGCACGCAGATGTCGGGCGGTGTATTAACCCCAATTTACCCAACGGTAAGTGTAAACGAACTGGCTTATATTTTTAATGAAGCACAGGTAAAAGTTGTTTTTATAGCTAACAAAGAACTTTACGAACGTTTCTTACCTGCTTTTAAATTAGTGCCTAGCCTGCAACATGTTTTTTCCTTTGATACTATTGAAGGGGTGCATCATTGGTCTACATTGATAAACATTCAAAAACAATTAAGCACCGATGAATTAGCAAAAATTGAAGATGAAAGTTTAGCTACCATTATTTATACCTCTGGCACTACTGGCAACCCTAAAGGTGTAATGCTTAGTCATAAAAACATAGTAAGTAATATAGAAAACAGTATCCAATATTTTTCGTTTACAGATGGCATAGAGAAAAAAGCACTGAGCTTTTTACCGCTCAATCACATCTTTGAGCGCATGTGTACCTATCTCTATTTTGAAAAGGGTATCTCTATTTATTATGCCGAAAGCATGGACACCATTGGCGACAATTTAAAAGAAGTGAAGCCCGTTGTATTTACTACCGTACCTAGACTCTTAGAAAAAGTATATGAGAAAATATACAATAAGGGCTTAGAATTGAAAGGTATTAAAAGAGCATTGTTTTTCTGGGCTCTTCGTTTGGGTGATCAGTTTGATCATAGAGAAAAAAAATCATGGTGGTATACGACTCAATTAAACTTAGCTAATAAATTAATTTTTAGCAAATGGAGAGCAGCATTAGGTGGCGAAGTAATTGCAATAGTTACTGGTTCAGCAGCTTGCCAAGAGCGTCTTATTCGTGTTTTCACAGCAGCAAAATTAACTATCATGGAAGGATACGGCTTGACCGAAACTTCACCTGTGGTATCTGTAAACACATTCGAAAGTTATGGAAGAAAATATGGAACGGTGGGTGTAGTGATTCCTTCAGTAGAAGTGAAACTTGCGGAGGACAATGAAATTTTATGCAAAGGTCCAAATGTAATGATGGGCTACTATAAACAACCTGCTTTAACAGCAGAAGTAATAAAAGATGGCTGGTTTTATACAGGCGATATCGGCACTTTTGTTGAAAACAATACTATCCTTAAATTAACGGATCGAAAAAAAGAAATGTTTAAAACTTCGGGTGGCAAATATGTGGCACCGCAAGTGATAGAAAATAAGTTTAAAGAATCTCCATTCATCGAACAAATCATGGTAATTGGTGCTGATAAGAAATTCATATGTGCCCTTATTGTTCCGTCCTTAACGAATTTGAAAAATTATTTTGAAGATCATGATCTATCTTGGCCTTCATCAACTGCTGAATTACTAAAACACGAACGTGTACAAAAACTAATGGATCAGCAACTACATAAATTTAATGAGCACTTCAACCATACTGAGCAAATTAAAAAGTATGCGTTACTCCCTCAAGAATGGACCGTTGATACGGGTGAAATCACCCCAACACTGAAGTTGAAAAGAAAGGTAATCATGGAGAAATATAGCCAAGAAATTGAGGCTATTTATCAATAATCGTCTTTATTAACAAAGAATAAGTATATTTCTTTATAAATATTCCATAATCCTTTAGTAATTTAGCAGCACTAATAAATCAAAAAATGATTGAAATTAAAGTTCCAACAGTAGGCGAATCTATTAATGAAGTAACCCTTGTAAAATGGTTAAAACCAGAAGGTGCATGGGTAGAGCGCGACGAATTGTTATGTGAATTAGAATCTGAAAAAGCAACCTTTGAGTTAAACGCAGAACAAGCAGGTATATTGCACATTGTGGCAGCCGAAAATGCCACCTTAAGCATTGGCGATCTTGCATGTACAATTGATGAAAAAGCAAGCCGTCCGGCAGATGCAGCCCCTGTTGCAGCTGCAAAACCAAGCAAAGAAGCGGTAAAAGAAGAAAAGAAAGAAGTTGCTGCCGCTGCACCCGCTGCCAATAAAGATGTGAAAGCGACTCCTGTGGCGAACGCGATTATGGCTGACAAACAAGTAAAAGCTACAGATGTTGTTGGTTCTGGTTCTTTAGGTAAAATAAAAAAACAAGATGTATTAGATGCATTAGCTAATCCAGGTAAAAAAGGTGGTGCTGCTGCATTTAGTAGAAATGATAGACCAGAGAAAATGAGTAATCTTCGCAAAACAGTTTCACGAAGATTAGTAGAAGCGAAAAATACCACGGCTATGTTGACCACCTTTAACGAGGTAGACATGACCAATATTATGGAGATTCGCAAAAAGTATAAAGATACCTTCAAAGAATCGCATGGTGTCAACTTAGGTTTTATGTCTTTCTTTACTAAAGCATGTTGCATTGCTTTAGAAGAATGGCCTGCTGTAAATGCTTATATCGATGGCGATCAAGTTATCTATCATGAATATTGCGACATTTCAATTGCCGTTTCTGCTCCTAAAGGTTTAGTGGTACCTGTTATTCGCAATGCAGAAAGTTTAGGTATGGCAGAAATTGAACAAGCCGTAGGTAATCTTGCAAAAAAAGCTAGAGAAAATAAATTGACAGTGGAAGAAATGACCGGCGGTACCTTCACTATTACCAATGGTGGTGTATTTGGCTCTTTGATGAGTACGCCTATTATTAATATTCCTCAATCAGCAATTTTGGGTATGCATAAAATCCAAGAGCGCCCAATGGCTATCAATGGCAAAGTAGAAATACGCCCTATGATGTATTTAGCATTGAGCTATGACCATAGAATAATTGATGGTAGAGAATCGGTAAGCTTCTTAGTTCGTGTAAAAGAACTATTGGAAAATCCAGCGCTGATGCTTATAGGAAAAGATCCTGTACAAGGATTATTAGAAATCTAATGAAAAGCCCCAATTGTTGGGGCTTTTTTATTGCGTTAGTTGAAAAATTATAAAAGCAATTAGTATGATTGCATTCCCGATCCATTCACGCTTCGACAATTTATCTTTTAAAATAAAATAGGCAAACAATACAGAGGTAGGCTGTAAGAATAAGTTATAAAGTGTAACCTGCCTTATATCATAAAACTTATAGGTATAGCCCACAACTAAAACACCCAATGTTGTAAATACGGCAATGACAACTAACTTAAAATTCATTTTAGCAAAATGGTGTACAGTAATCGTCTTTGCAGTGCTCCAATAAAAAAGTGTAGCAATCACTAAAATCACAACTTCAATTATGAATGTACTAAGTTCTGAGGGAGATGCTTGCAGTGGATGGGCTAAAAGCACATAACCTAAGTTGAAAAACAACGCACTGCCTAAGGCATAAAAGATGCCTTTTGATAATTTGGGATGTACTATTTGAACCACTATACCTGTTATAGCAATCAATAAGCATACAAACGACACAAGCGTAAATTTATTACCATATAGCAATACAATAAATACCTGTTGAAACAATACGCCCAATAAAGATATCATGGCAACATTAGTATAGGCAACATACTTAAAGGATATTACAAAAAATATCAACCCTAAAGACAATACAATAGCAACTCCTAGAATTTGAAAATATGTAGTAGGTGAAATTGCCATTAGATCTATTGGCCTTGTAAACAACCAAATGCCAGTTAACAAAGAAGTAAGCAAACTTCTTTTAGAAATAAATTCTAAGGCATTACCTACAATGCTCTCTTTACGAACTAATATATCAACACAAAAAAAACAGGCATTGATAAGAAGGATATATAAATAAACTGGAAGCATTTGAAATTATTAGCCTCGCAAATATAATTTAGATATCTGTAATCTCTAAAGTAAATGTATATTTCATTGCAAGAATTCTATTTTAAAACTATATTTGAATCCTATGCATTTTATATTATTTCATAGCGAGAAGATCATTGCTGCTTATAAAGGCGAATTACCTTTATCGCATACCCTTAGAAACTATACCAAACAACATAAACAATTGGGTAGTAAAGATAGAAAATCTATAGCCCATTGCGTGTATAGCTGGTATCGTTGTGCAAAATTTATTAGCAATGCGAAAAGCATGCACTTTGAAGAGCAAATGCATATTAGTTTATGGCTCTGTAAAGTGACCCCATTAATTCATTTATTACCGGCCTATTTGCAAGCCACGTTTGAATTAAGTATACATGAAAAAATTAAATTCGCATCTCAAAATAATATAGCAATAGACCTAGCTACGCCAGCTAATTTTAAATCCATTGAGTTGTCTAAAAACATATCATATGCTTCATGGATTCCCTCCCTATTCGAGCAACCACTTGTTTTTATTCGTACGCTAGGACCGATAGCAACATGCACTAGCCTTCTATCGGAAGCTCAAATAAATTTCGAAGTAATAGATACCAATTGCATAGCCGTAAATAATGCAAGTGCTATAGATCAAATTTTACCTAAAGAGTTATATGTCATACAAGATTATGCTTCTCAAAAAACAGGTAACTATTTTAATCCCCAAAACGGAGAAAGCTGGTTAGATTGTTGCTGTGGCGCAGGAGGAAAATCTCTTTTATTGGCCTCCAAGAAAAAACAAATCACCCATCATGTAATGGATGTTAGAGCTAGCATCTTACATAATTTACAAGATCGATTTAGAACAGCCAAATTAAAAGCACCCATTCCAATTATTGTAGACATTACGGATGCGATGTTGTTAAAACAAAAGTTAGGTAATTTACAATTCGACCACATCATCTGTGATGTACCGTGCAGTGGATCGGGCACGTGGGCAAGAACACCCGAACAGTTTTATTTCTTTAATTCAAAAGAGCTCAGCAGTTTTAATGCAAAGCAATTCATTATTGCTAATAACAGTTTAGTTTATTTAAAAGAAGGAGGAACCTTAATTTATATTACTTGCTCCATTTTCCAATCAGAAAATGAAGCAATCATTGCATCATTACTACAACACAACCCTAAAATAATTTGTAAAGAAATGCACATGATTAATGGCATTGAAAACAAAGCCGACTGTATGTTTGTAGCCTTACTGGAGCGCCCCTTAGAATTTTAAAAAGGAGCATTTTTGATGCTTGCCATCAATAACTATACTTAATATATATACACCGCTGTTAATGTATGCTGGCAATGAAATACTTGCTTGATTGGTCTGATTAAAATTTAATTCACCTTTATACACCAGCATGCCATTTGAAGCAAATAATTCATAGGGCACTACTGCTTTCAAATCATTAGGCAAGTTAATATTTATAAACTCCTTACATGGATTGGGTGTTATTTGAATTTGAGTGGGATACTCTTTTATAGGTGGCAATACAATTCCCAGATTAGAAAGCGCTTGGGCAAAATCAGGCACTCCATAGCCTTGCTTATCAGTAGGTAATGCATACCGATGCGAGCTTTTACGTATCGCTTCTTTGACCGCATACAAGCTAGCATTAGGCGCTGCTTGCAACACACAAGCCAAATAGCCTGCTAATTGTGGTGTAGCAAACGAAGTACCAATAGCATACAATACATTTCCTCGGGTATATAATAATGCAGCGGGCGTACCTAACATACATACATCGGGCTTGATGTTACCATTAAAATTAGGTCCTGGACTAGATGCTGGACCATCATTTTTAAAAGAATCTACTGTCCCTACTGTAAGTGAACTATCTGCATCACCGGGAGTTAAAAGATAATTCCAACTATTGCCCCCTTCATTTCCGCTAGCTGCTACAGCGATCATTCCTTTTGAGCTTGCTTTATTTAAAGCTTTTGCTGCTAAAGTAGTTTTGCCATCTAATTGAGCCTTAGGAAATATATAATAGGTAGGCGTATAAAATTCATTATATCCTAAAGACATCGTTGCTATATCCGCGCCAAGACTATCAGCACGCTCTAAAGCAGCCAACATATTATCCATTTCAATAAACTGCTCCGAATTATTATCTTCTGTTCTGTATAAGGCATAGTGCGCATGAGGCGCAGCTCCAACATAGAGCCCTGGTTCATTGCCAGCCATAGTAGACAGCACATAACTTCCATGATCGCCTCCAGGAATAGGATCATTGTCATGCGCAACAAAATCATATTGGTCTACAATGCTGTTTTGCATCAATAAACTATCGAAGCCATTATAGAGATTATAAAATCCGGCATCTAATACTGCAATAAGCTTGCCATCACCTTTAAGTCCAGCAGCATGCAATAGCTGACCATTAACCAAACTCGTTTGCTTACTAGCAGCACCATAAATACTTAGGCCATTGGTTGTTTTCAATAAATTTCCTTTAGCTATTACTTTATCTTTTTCTAAGACATTTGTCTTTTTAGCATGCAATCCATCCGGATAGTAGGCAATATAATCGACTTGTTTAATCCAATTTTTTGGTGTTAAAAAAGCAATTTTTGAAGAATCTGAAAGTAAAATGACTATTTGATTAAACCATTTTGATTGATTATGAAATACACCTTGCGTCAATTGCAAAACAGTATCGGTATAGTTTTGAAATACGGGAAGATCCAAGCTATCGATTGCAATAGCAAAATGAGCGCGTCGATCTATAGCGCGTTGAGATAAATATGCTGAAGGTTGTGAAAGTGAATACGTACTGGGTTTATTGGCAAATTGAATTCTAAATGCATATTGCTTATTTTGCGCAAACAACATAGATGTAGCGCAATTAAAGAGCACTACAAATAATAAGCACTTTTTCAATTGCATAGTTTAATTATTTTCGTAGGCAGCTATTTTTAAGCTGTAGCCTTTAGGAAATGCTAGGGTACCATTTTTTACATAATGGGTAAGTTCTCTATATACTAAACCAACATTTTTAGCAAACACTTCCTGTGCATAGGTTTTTTCAACAAAGCTTACACCCGGCGTATTAAGATCGTTTAAATGATAGTCTATTTGTTTTACAATAACGGCATCTCCATAGCCCGCATATCCATTGCTAAACGGTTTAGCTACATTGGTGAATTTGTAAACCCAACCGTTCAAATAATATAAATCTGGGTCTGCTAAATTAACTTTGCTATTACCATCCCAAGTATAGTTTTCTGTAACTGGAAATACCATTTTCACAAAACGTACATTATCCTCAAACCACTCTACAGAGCTATCGGCATCCGTAATATACATTACATTATTAGCTTTCCAATTGCTATTGCCATTTGCTCGTCTGTAAATATCAACACGATACGTTAAGCGTTTCATATTATCCGAAAAGGTATCGGCCATTACATATTTCAAATCATAGGTAACGGTTGTTTTTACTGAATTAATATCATCCCAAACGGTAGAGTCTACGTGATAGCTGATGCTCTTGCCAATTGCTAAAGGCAAATAGGCACTTTTATTATTACCAGAAAGCACTGTGTTTTCTTTTTTACAAGAAGCTAAAACAGTAGCAGCAACTAAAATATATAGGCTATGCTTGATTATTGATGGTAGATGCATGAATATAAAATTAATGATAGTAAAAATAACAAATTCCTACTAAAAATGCGTATAGATCTTAAAATATTAAAACGGGATAACACCACTTTGAATAATACCCCCTCCAATAACATCATCGCCTTCATAAAAAACAGCGCTTTGTCCCGGGGCTATACTATGCACAGCATGGTCAAAATGCACATTGATACCCTCCGCTACATTAGAAAGCGTACTTAAAGCTCCGGCGTCTTTGTAACGAATTTTAGTAGTTGCCTCCAAGCCATTTTCAATGCTTGCATACTTTACATAGTTAATGCCTTTTACGAGCATATCTTGCGCTTCTAAATCTTGTGCCTCGCCTAGCAGTACCGTATTGGTTTCCGGTATTATTTTGACTACAAACATTGGCTTGCCAAATGCCACACCCAATCCTTTGCGCTGACCAATGGTATAAAAAGGATAGCCTTGATGCTTACCCAAGACCTTACCTTGAACATCTACAAATAAACCACCGGCCAAATTCTTTTCTAAATCAACTACATTTCGTTTCAAAAACCCTCTGTAATCATTATCCGGAACGAAACATATTTCGTAGCTCTCGGATTTTTTGGATAATTCTACATAGCCTTTATCAAAAGCATATTGTCTAACTTCTGTTTTAAGCAAATCGCCTAAAGGATAAATACTTCTACTCAAGCAGGCCTGATCTAAACCCCACAAAACATAACTTTGATCTTTGCTTAGATCTTTTGCTTTTGACAATACAAAACGTTGATTTTCTTCTCGCACTTTTACATAATGCCCGGTAGCAATAAAATCACAATTTAAAGCGTCTGCCTTCTTTAATAAGGCACTCCATTTAATATGCGTATTGCATAATACACATGGATTAGGCGTTCTGCCGGCCATGTATTCCGACACGAAATTTTCTATTACTTGCCCACCAAATTCTTCTCTAATATCTAATACATAATGTGGGAAGCCATGCTCTACAGCTGCTTGTCGTGCATCATTAAACGAATCTAAATTACAACATCCTGTTTCTTTCTTGCCACCACCTGCAGCTGCATAATCCCATGTTTTCATGGTAATGCCAACCACTTCGTAGCCTTGTTCATGAAGCATAAGCGCACTTACGGTACTATCGATACCGCCACTCATTGCCACTAAAACTTTACCGTGCTTACTCATGGGTGTTAAAATTAAATGCAAAGATACTTTAAAGGTTTTACAATGTCTGAACCAAGTTGTTTTTATTCTCTTATAAGACTATTGAAAAAAGTAATGTTTAGGGGCTTACTTTTGTCAAATCGAGCAACATCGCTTTAGCGCGTTCGTTATTGGGCGCTCGTTTTAAGATGCGTTTCAAGTATATAGCCGCCTTGGTATCTGCATGCGATTGATGATACCATATAGCTAAATTGAACAAATTCTGTTCGTTATCAGGATCTAAATCATGGGCTTTATTTAAATAATCAAACGCCAGTACCATCCTATTTTGTTGCATATATAAATAGGCCAAATTCACATTGGCACTGCTATGTTTAGGATTTTGTTGTAAAACATATTTAAACGTTTGCTCCGCATCATCAACGCTATTTGTTTGAGCATAGCATACGCCTAGTTTGTTTTGAAAATCTAACGCATTAGGCATTAATTTCACCGCTTGCTGATACCAAGCAAGCGCATTTGCCTGTTGGTTTAATTTGGTATAACTCTCCCCCACTCGATAAGCCGTCCATGCATCTTTACATTGATCGACCGCTAATGATTTTGCATAATAAATTACTTTTCTAAAATCATTTTTTAGAAAATAAGCTCTTATGAAATCTTTCTGTTGTTTTTCCTTTTCTTCTACAACTGCCGCTTTATTCAAATATTGAAGCGCAGAATCTATCAATCCCACATTCGGATTATAGCGCTCATAAAACTCCATAAATGCACGTGCGATTGTAATGGCATCTGGGTTATCGTTATTATAACTTTTAAGTCCTAGAAAAGCTGTAATTGCAGATTTCTCCTCTTTATTTAAAGGTCTTTTTCTAATATAATGATCTGTAACCGCAACGTGAGGAATATCAATACTTCCGTTTCGTGGCATATGACAACTTACACAGTCGTCTTGTTTTTTACTTCTCACACTGCTTAGCTCACTGCATACCTTTTTAGGTGCTGTATGGCAAGATTTACAAGCATCGTTGTATTGTTTTTTGGGCGTATATTTTACACTGATATGTGGATTATGACAGGTAATACAACTCATTTTTTGTGATACTAAATAACAATTACTCATTTTCATGCGCTCTACATGAGAAGCCATAATCATTTTATCTTTAGCCCCTTTATACATAGGCATAAATACATTCATGACTTCCGACAAATGCATGCCTGGTCTAAAATCAAAAAATGTTTTATCATCATTCAAAACAGTAATGCCTTGCAAATGACAACGTTGGCAAATATTGTTTTGTAATTCTGTAGACAACCTTCTTGGATTTACTATTGAATAATCAGGGCCTTTAGAGGTGTCTACCAAAGTGCCATTTTGTTTATCCTTTACATGCAAGCTACCCGGACCATGACAACGCTCGCAATCAATGCCTTTTTTAATGGAAACAAATTTATTGAGACTCGAATTATCCATTGTTGGATAGGCGTTATGACAACTCATACATTCCAATTCAATAATTCTTCCGAATCTACTATTAGCTCCTTTTTCAAAACCAGGGGCTAAATCCCATTGTTGTTTTTGGGTATAGAAGGTTATGGGCAATTGATTTACATATCCATTTTCCACCATCATGTGCGAGTTGGTATGCTGACCAGAACCTACAATATAGCTCACTTTTTCTACGCGCTTATGAATGGTGTCTTTGCCTTCTAATCTAAACTCTTTGATATAAAAATTGCCTTGATCCCAATAGGGTTGATAATAAAAATCGAGCGAGTCGTCGTATACAATGGCATGAGCGGGTGTAAAATCAGCAGCCGACTTTTGTCGAGTTGCCGAGTCAAACGATTGACCCATGCCTGTTTGCATAAAGGTTTGGTATATATCTTGATGACAAGATGCACAGGTTTGTATGCCCACATAATGCGCAGTAGTATCATATACATTCAGCCAATCGGAATGATACTGATCTGTTGTAGTTGCATCTTCTTTACATTGAAAATGCGTACTAGTTAGCAATAAAAAAAAGAGTCCACCAAGTGCAATACTCCACTTTTTAAGACTCTTTTTCTTTAACATAAGGAGGTGATTAATTAAAAACAGCTAAATAATAATTAGATTTTCCTTTTTGAATCAATAAATACTTTTGATTCAATAAATTATCGGTAGTTATTGTCAATTCTTCTAAACCAATTTTTTGTTTATTAATAGCTACACCACCATTTTGAATTAATTTTCTTGCATCACCTTTCGAATTCACTATTTTTTGGTCGGCCATGAAGGTGATTATATCTACTCCATTAGTTAAATCAGCTTTTGAACCTTGTACCTGAGGCACCCCTTCTAATACTTCCAACAATTGTGCTTCCGTTAAGGATTGTAGGGTTTCTAAGGTAGTGGGGGCAAACAAAATTTCTGATGCTTTTAATGCAAATTCATAAGCAGCTTCACCATGCACTAAAATGGTCATTTCTTTGGCCAATTCTTTTTGTAAAATTCTTAAATGCGGAGCTGCTTCTTGTTGCGTTACTAAATCTTTAATAAGCGCTACTTCTTTAAAAGAAAAAACATAGGCCATATTAACTACATCAGCATCGCTTAATTTTAACCAAAATTGATAAAATTGATACGGCGATGTTTTAGTTGGATCCAACCAAATATTGCCCCCTTCTGATTTGCCAAATTTAGTGCCGTCGCTTTTCGTTATCAACTTGCAAGTAAAGGCAAACGCATCTCCAGCTTCTTTTCTACGAATCAGCTCTGTGCCAGTAACTATATTACCCCACTGATCTGCGCCACCCATTTGTAGTTTTACATTTTTATTTTTTCGTAAATAATAAAAATCATACCCTTGAATAAGTTGGTATGTAAACTCGGTGAATGAAATACCTGTTTCTAATCGTTTCTGAACAGAATCTTTCGACATCATGTAATTTACAGAGATATGCTTACCTATATCTCTAATAAAATCAAGAAAAGAGAACGACTGAAACCATTCGTAATTATTTACCAATTCAGCTGCATTCGGAATTGCGCTGTCGAAATTTAAAAATTTAGCTAATTGCTTTCTAATGCCTTCGCAATTATGTTCAATGGTTGCCAAATCAAGCAAATTACGCTCGGCCGATTTACCCGACGGATCGCCAATCATACCCGTTGCACCACCCACCAAGGCAATAGGTTTATGCCCTGCTCTTTGCAAACGCATCAACAAGGTTATGGGCAATAAACTACCCACATGCAAGCTATCAGCAGTAGGATCAAACCCAATATAAGCACTCGTCATCTCTTTATTCAACTGCTCCGCAGTTCCAGGCATAATATCTTGAATCAAATTCCTTTCCTGTAAATCTTGTATTAAATTCATACGATTTATTAATTAATGCAGCAAAAATACATGTTAAAGTGCTTATTTTCATGATATTTACAAATAAATAGACACTTTTTACCCTAGTTCAGTTAGGCTTTAAATAGCAATATTTTTTATAAAATACCTATTTAGTGAGTGGTTATTATTGTTTTTACTATTTTTTTTTTAACTTAGAGGGTAATTATAAAAACACAAATACTTTGAAAAAGTTATTACTTGGTTTATTATTAGCAATCCCTGTATTTGCAAATGCACAATCGCATAACGAAGTGGGCATTATGGGTGGTGTAAGTAATTATTACGGCGACCTTCAGGACAAATGGTTTCCAGGAAGTGGGAAAACTTATAATCCAGTAGGGGGGTTAGTCTATAAGTTCTTTATCACACCTCGCTTTGGCATACGCACAGGCGTTTCTTTAACTTCTTTAACGGCGGCAGATAGCCTATCGGATATTTTAGTTAACCAAAAAAGAAACTTACGTTTTTCAACAAATTTATTTGAATTCCACACCGGATTTGAATTAAACTTGTTTGCAGTTGATTTAGATAGAGTAAAAGTGAGTCCATATATCTTTGGTGGCGTTGCTGTTATTTATTCCAATCCATACACGGATGGCTTAAATGGCGAAAAAGAATATTTACGTCCACTGAGCACAGAGGGCCAAGGGCTTCCTAATTATCCTGACAGAAAAAATTATCATTTAGCAAATTTCTCTTTCCCAATTGGTGGAGGTATGAAGTTTTTTGTTGGACAAACATTTATGATTTGTACAGAAATGGGCTTTAGATATTGCGCTACTGACTATCTAGATGACGTAAGTACTTCTTATGTTAATTTAGACACCCTATTTGCCTACAAAGGTCAGAAAGCAGTAGATTTAGCATTTAGAGGCGACGAAGTAAAAGGATTTGCAGAAAGTGGTAGCAATTATCCAAATTTTAAATTCCAACGTGGAGATAATAAAAAGAATGACTGGTATTGGTTTGGTAATATTTCAGTATCTATTTATTTTGATGCGTTTGGTAATTTTAAAAATTATGTTCAAACCCATTGCCCAAATGTATTTAAAAGAGGCTGGTAAAATCTGAGCTTTTTTATAAAAAAAGGGTCAACAATTGTTGACCCTTTTTTTATAAATATACTTCATTTAAGATTGTACAGTTTGTATAACTTGAGCTAAACTTAATGCTTCTTGAACACCCGTTATTAGATTTTTTATACTTATTGTTTGATTATCTTTTTCTTGTTCCGCTATAATGACTACAAATGGAATAGCTCTTTTATTAGCATACTTAAATTGCTTGTCTATTTTATTGGCATCGGCATAATATTCTGCTCTTATATCAGCAACTCTGAATGCTTTCAATACTTCAATATTATCGGCTTCAAATTCCTTACCCGTATTTAAGATTAGCACTTGCGTGTCGGTATAAATAGTTTCTGGGAAAGCATTCAACTCTTCTAGTACATCATATATTCTATCTACCCCAAAAGATATACCCACACCTGAAATGCCTTTAACGCCAAACAAGTCGGTTAAATGATCATATCTTCCACCACCACCAATACTGCCCATTTTTACGGCATTGGTAGACACCTCTACAATCATTCCCGTGTAATAATTGAGGCCTCTTGCTAAACAAAGATCAAGTTTTACGAGTTGCATGGCTTCCTCCGACAAGGAATGCAAATAAGCCAGTATTTGTTCTACTTCTTCAATACCCAACAATCCAACAGGAATAGTTGCAAGATGTTTTCTTAAGTGCTGCAAAAGAGATGCATGATCGCCTTGTACATCAACAATCATTTTTATTTTCCCAATGCCGTCGGCTAGAATAGCACGATCGTGCAATTCTTTTTCAACGCCTTCCCAACCTACTTTATCTAATTTATCTAAGGCAATCGTTATATCAGTAAGATGATGTTCATACCCTGCATAAATAGCAATAGCAGCTAAAATTTTTCTATTATTTATTTTTATGGAAATTTGAGGAATCGCTAACTGTTTAAAAACCCTAGCATAGATGGCAAGCAATTCTGCTTCATTAAAAACACTGGTACTCCCTACCATGTCACAATCGCATTGCCAAAACTCTCTATATCGTCCTTTTTGCGGGCGATCGGCGCGCCAAACAGGTTGCATTTGGTAGCGCTTGTAAGGCATGGCTAAGTCATTAAAATTCATGGCTACATAGCGTGCAAAAGGAATCGTAAGATCGTAGCGTAAGGCACGTTCGGTAATTAACGTATTCGAGGATGGCTTTTCTAATAGGCTATCCCATGCTTGTTGTAAGGCCGCTTTATCTTTCTTTTCATACAAGCCATTATTCAAAATTTTGAAAATTAATCGATCGCCTTCTTCTCCATATTTACCCATCAAGGTTTGCAATTGCTCCATTGCAGGCGTTTCTAAAGGTTGAAAACCATGCAATTCAAACACTTTTTTTATAGTGTTTAGAATATAATTTCTTTTTCTAACTGTGGCAGCAGAAAAATCTCTAGTTCCTTGAGGAATGGATGGTTTGCTCATGATAAAAATAAATTGAAACGATAATGTTAGCAAAAATAACTAATCTAGCAGTAGAATTCTACTAAAATGTAAGAAGTATAAAAGATTACATTTATTTTTACAGGAATTAATATATCCATTGCGATTACTTTCTATTATACCCTATCCATTCTTACCGCCCAATAATGGGGGTAGAATTTGCATTGAGCAAACCCATTTGCATTTAGGGAAACATTGCGACGACTTATTATTGTGTACTCAAAATAATAGCATAGCACCGAATACACCATTTCATATAGTAGAACAGATACCTAATGGCAAAATTAGATACGCACCTTTTTTAATTACCTGTAAAATATATAAAGCTGCCAAGCAAGGACAAGCTGATGCACTCCTGTGTGAGCATCCCTACATGGCTCCTAGCGTTTGGCTAGCAGCAAGAATGCTAAAAATACCCTGGTTTATCAGAAGTCACAATATTGAAGCCACTCGTTTCCAATCATTAGGGAAGATTTGGTGGCCACTCTTATTTGCTTTCGAAAAATGGGCTCATAAAAAAGCTGCAGCATCTTTTTTTATCACACTAGAAGATGCACAATTTGCGCTTAAAAAATATAATTTGAAGTCGAATCAAATTGCTCATGCGCCATTTGGAACTTCACTTCAAAAAGCGCCTCTAAAAAATGCTGACCGCAAAACTACATTCTGCTCAGAGAACGATATCGATGCATCTCAACCAATTTTATACTTTCTTGGAGCTTTAGATTACAGACCAAATGAAGAAGCGGTAGAAAATATCATTTTTGAAATATACCCGCGCTTGTTGCAAAATAATTTCAAGGGCACTATACTTATTATAGGCAAAGGATTAAACCCTTCTTTACAAGCTACCATTAAAGCAAGCAAACACATTCGTTATGTTGGTTTTGTAAATTCTCTATCCGATTTATTTCATGCTGCAGATATAATGATTAATCCAATGCAAACTGGCGGCGGAATCAAAACCAAAGTCATTGAAGCTATTGCAAATAATATTAAAGTGGTAAGCACTGAGAATGGAGCTAATGGAATTTATAAGGATAAAATAGGGGAACAACTACAAATAGTTGCGGACCTCGATTGGGAGCAATTCTGCAAAGCGATTCAATACCATTTGAGTATAGCAACAGCAACAACAGCAGATTTTTATTCCTATTATAATTGGGAGGCTATCACAAAAAATATGCTAGCCATTATGAAGCAACACCTTAATTTAAAAAACGGGTAAAAGCATAGTGGATTAAATTAGCGCCCATCTTTAAAGCTTGGATTCTTTTCTCTGCTGCATCATGATGCACTTCTTCATCTTCCCATCCATCTCCTAAATCTGTTTCGTAACTATAAAAACAAATTAATTTGTTTTCGTAAAACAACCCAAAGCCTCTAGGAATAGCATTATCATGCTGGTGAATTTTAGGCAAGCCTTTTGGGAAGGCAAAGGGTCTTGTATATATAGGATGATTGAATGGCACTTCTACAAAGCTTAATTCAGGAAATACTTTTTT
This sequence comes from uncultured Bacteroidota bacterium, assembly GCA_903912405.1. Taxonomy (GTDB): domain Bacteria; phylum Bacteroidota; class Bacteroidia; order Chitinophagales; family Chitinophagaceae; genus CAIWHF01. The sequence continues at coordinate 17,827 of CAIWHF010000080.1, forward strand.
CATTTCTGGTCGCACATAGGCATCTAAACCATAATTATCATCTATATGCAAAAAGCCTCCAGCCAATAAATAATCGCGCAAATTAGAAACCTCCGCAGCAGTCAATTCCCATCTACCATGACCCGTCATATGAATAAAGGGGTAATTAAAAATAGCTGGACTAGCAACTGCAACACTATGATTTTGACCATCTATATGTGTGCCACAGTGTTGATTGGTGAATTGTGCTAAATTTTTTAAAGCCGTTGGATTGGCATACCAATCACCGCCCCCACTATACTCCAATACGGCTATAGGAATAGATTGTGCCAAGGAGGACAAGCAAGAAATAAATAAACAAACAAAAAGTAACCTAGCTCTTTTCATCTAACAAATTATATAAACTACAAACGGCCATCGCTGCAGTCTCGGTTCTCAAGCGCGTATGCCCGAGCTGAACAGGCAAATATGAAGCCTGCAAGGCTTGTTGAACTTCTTCTGATGTGAAATCACCCTCTGGTCCAATGAGCACTACAACATCACTATCCTTTTTCATAAGAGCCGATAAGGATTGCTTCTGATTGCTTTCCATACAGTGCGCAATAAATTGCTGTGGTTTTTTAAAAGCAGGGTTGGTAAAAAATTGCCCAATATCCTGAACAGGATATAATTTGGGCAAATAAAATTGTTGCGATTGCAACATAGCGGTAACCAGTATCGTATTCCATCGTTCTTCTTTAAAAAAAACTTTTTCACTGCGTTTGGTTTGAATAGGAATAATCGCTACAACACCTAATTCCGTAGCTTTTTCCAAAAACCATTCGTTGCGGCTAGCATTTTTAGTAAACGCAATGGCAATACTTAATCCACTTGTTTTAGGAGCTACATTTTCAATTGAGGTAATAGTTACTTCACATCTTTTCTTTTGGGTTGCAGTAATTACTACCTCAGCCTTAATTCCATTACCATCTGTCAAAAAAAAGGCATCGCCTATTTGCATACGCAATACTTGAACTACATGTTTTGATGTTGCCTCCTCTAATATAATATTGGTATTTACGGTAGCTGCTGCAATAGCTGCATCAAAGAAAATAGGTAAATTCATCTAGGATAAAATTACAAAATTCAATGGTAATTATAAGTCTTATTTTATTGCAATACAAGTGATTGCTCGTTAATCAATTTTCGTAAATTAATCAATGCATAACGCATTCTCCCTAAAGCTGTATTGATACTACAACCAGTCTGTTCAGCAATTTCTTTAAAACTCAAATCTTCGTAAAAACGCATCTGAATGACTTGCTTTTGCTCATCAGGCAATTGATCAATCAAGGCATGAACCGTTTCTGCAGATTGCGTTTGCTCTAAAAGTTGAAGGGTATTCAAATCTTGATTAGTATAATTTTTTGCTGCCGGAAGCTCTACATCAATTGTTTTCAATGCTGTAGTCTTTTGCTTTCTAAAATAATCCATACATAGATTTCGAGCTATACGACTAGCCCAAGGCAGAAATTTACCTTCCTCGGTATAGTTGCCTTTTCGTATGGTTTGAATGATTTTAATAAATACTTCTTGAAAGAGATCTTCTGCCAATGCAACATCTCTAACCAACATGTAAATAGTTTGGTAGATAGGGTCTTTGTACTTGGATAGGATAATTTCAAAGGCTTGTAAATTGCCTTTTTTATACGCATTAATTAATGCCGCATCGGATAAACCTTGCATAGATTTCATAAGCAAACTCTTTTGGTTTCAATAAATATAAAGCACTGATTATGTGCAATTAAAAGAGTAGCATTATAATTCTATAGGCCTAGGTTTTAGTATTGTAAAAAAATGGAAAAAAATGGAATTAACCAAA
>CAIWHF010000081.1 GCA_903912405.1 uncultured Bacteroidota bacterium
GCTACTCTTTCGAGTAGCTTTTTTTTTGTTTTTTAACTTTTCTTATGTATTTTACACATAGAAATTTATTAGTATTCTAACCAATACTTCAAAAAAAAGAACCATGTTTAAAAAACTACCCATTACATTGAAAGTAAAGCAAATAATTGCCCTTGCTTTTATCCTTTTCAGCTTTGCCAATGCGTATGCACAAGCTCCCTATTGCGGACCTTCTTATTTATTCGCTTGTTCATCAGCTGATTTTATAAATAACTTTTCTACTACTGGTGGTGCAACAAATATTACCAATAACAATACCGGTTGTAATGGCAATGCTAATAATTATATTTTTTATACCACCTTATCTTGCTCTCAAGTGCAAGGCCTTAATATTACACTTAGCATGCAATCAGGTGCTACTTGGGGGCAAGGATTTAGAGTATGGATTGACTGGAATGGCAATAATAGTTTTGCTGATCCAGGGGAAGCTGTTTATGCATCACCTACATCGGGCACAGGCATATTCACATCAACTATTACGGTACCTCTTACAGCATTAGCTGGTATTCGCAGAATGCGCGTGCAATGTCAATATGCAACGGTTCCTTTGGCTACTGATTATTGCAGCACAAATTTATCCTTTGGCGAAACAGAAGATTATAATTTTAATGTTATTGCATCTGGTCCTTGTTCTGGCAATCCAAATGCTGGATCGGTAACCGGTTCTGCAACACCTATTTGTTTAGGTTCCACTAGTTCTGTTTCCGTTACAGGTGTTTCTGTTGGGTCTGGCATTACCTATCAATGGCAATTTTTCGATGGCTCGGCATGGCAAAATACAATTGGAGGTACGGGTGCGAATACTATAACATACACAACGCCAAGTCTTATGGCCTCTACGCAATATCGTTGTGCCGTTACCTGTAGTAATTCTAACATAACATCCTACTCTACTCCTTTTACGGTAAATGTGGTATCTTCTAATTTGCCTTATATTGAAACATTTGAAAGTATTACTACTGTCAATACTTTACCTAGCTGTATGGCAGCATCTACATTGGGATCTGGCGTAGTTACCTACACTACAAATCAAGCCACTTATAATAGATTAAATCATACAACTGGTGGAAGTAAATTTGCATCTTATTATTTCACCCCAACGAACGACTGGATATATACCCCAGCATTATATTTAACAGCAGGTAGTCAATACCAATTTTCTTATTGGTATATTACTGATGGTTATGCGGGATGGACAAATTTAAAAGCTGCTGTTGGATCTTCTCAAACACCGGCAGCCATGACTACAATTATTGGAACGGTAGCTAATCCAACAAATACGAGCTACCAACAATATACAGGTACTTTTACACCAACAACATCGGGCTATTACTTCTTTGGAATTAACTGTGTACATACTACCGCACCATGGTATTTAAGTGTCGATGATATCGGTGTAGATTTAGTAGTTGCTCCTGGTGTGCCAACGGCAAGTAATAATACACCTATTTGTGCAGGTAATTCATTTACGCTTACAGCAACAAATGCTGCAAGTTCACCAAATGCAATTATTACTTGGACTGGCCCGAACAGCTTTACCGCAACGGGAAGTTCTATTACCATTACGAATGCAACTACAGCTCAATCTGGAACCTATTATGCAAAAGCTAATCAGTTTGGATTAAGCTCTATAACTGTTCCTACAACGGTGGTGATCAACACTACTCCAGCAATGGTATTAGGAACAGTAACACAACCTTCTACTTGTAATAGTGCAAACGGTAGTATCCAGTTAAATGGCTTGCAAGCAAATACTAGTTATTTCTTAGACTATACATTAAATGGCAATGCCATTAATACCCAATCTATAACCACCAATGCAAGTGGATCTTATATTATCAGCGGTTTAAATCCGGGTGTTTACAGTGCAATCAACATTAAAACACCTTCATTATGCCCATCAAATACTATAAATAATGTAACCTTAACTGCGGTATCTATTCCACCTATTCCAACAATCAATATGACGGGAACAACGGTTTGCGCAAACCAACCTATCAACTTAAGTGTCACTTCTTCTGTAACTGGCGCAACCTATACCTGGTCAGGTCCAAATAGTTTTACAGCTGTTGGACAGAATCCTGTAATAAATGCTGCTACAGCAAATGCATCGGGTACTTATAGTGTTTATTTAACGACGCCTGGTGGTTGTAATTCTGCTGCTGCAACGGTAAGTGTAACAGTAGTTCCAAGTCCTAATTTGCAATTAGCTCCAGCTAATAACACTAATTTTTGCCCTGGTGGAAGTTGTGCATTAACGGTAAGTTTCAATCAAAACTATACTTATTTATGGAAACGCAATGGCGTAGCAATACCTGGCGCAATTACGAGTACTTACTTATCAACTGTTTCTGGCGTTTATACAGTGGATGGAACCATCAGTGGATCTTGTTTAACCACTTCTAACTCGGTAACAACTAACTTGCTAATTCAACCTAATCCAGTTATAACAGCCCTAGGCAATACACTTACAACGGGAGTATATACGTCTTACCAATGGTTTAGATATGGCGTAGCTATTAATGGAGCTACACAACAAACTTATACGGCTATGCAAGATGGCTCATATACGGTGAGAGTAGAAAATGCAGCAGGTTGTTTTGGAGTATCTGAAATTCCTGTTGTTATAAATACATTAGGACTATCTTCATTAAGCAAAAACGGCATTCAGGTATATCCTAACCCTACAGAACGAATTATTGAAATTAGTGGAAATCAACTAATGGAATTAACCATCAAAGATTTAACTGGTAAAGTTATCATCACCAAAGAGCAAACTACCAAATTAGATCTATCTAACGTAGCTGCAGGAATTTATATACTTGAAGTACGTAATGATAATCATGAATTAGTAGGAATTGAAAAAATCACAAAGCACTAATTTCATCGAATCCAATTTCTTAAAAAGGAGCACATAAGTGCTCCTTTTTTTTATGAATATACTTAATAAAAAAAGCCAAGCTATATGCTTGGCTTTTTTATTTATTATAATTAGCTACCATTAAGCTAACATAGTAACTGGATTTTCTAAAAACGCCTTCAATGTTTGTAAGAAGGCTGCTCCAACGGCGCCATCTACCACACGGTGATCGCAGCTTAAGGTTAATTTCAATAGTTGGCGCACTACCACATGACCATTTTCAACTACCGGTGTTGGAGTGATTTTGCCAACAGCCAAAATACAACTATCGGGTGGATTTACAATTGCAGTAAACTCATCAATATCCATCATACCTAAATTGGAAATAGTGAACGTATTACCAGTAAATTCATTAGGTTGTAATTTTTTATTTCTTGCTTTTTCAGTTAATTGTTTAGCTTCTATCGAAATCTCAGACAAAGATTTTTGATCTGCGAAACGAATTACCGGCACAATCAAACCATCTTCAATTGCAACAGCAGATCCTATATGAACATGTTGGTAAGTTCTCGTAGTTTCTCCCATCCAAGAGCTATTTACGGCAGGGTGCTTGCGCAATGCCATGGCTGATGCTTTAATAATTAAATCATTAA
>CAIWHF010000082.1 GCA_903912405.1 uncultured Bacteroidota bacterium
AAACATTTCAGCAAGCATGTTTGGATACGAATTGATTTGACCGCTTCTGTATAATGTTCCATCTGCATAACCAGCAGTTAAAGAATTACCAATAGCGACATAAGAGGAGAAATTCGCATCTCCACTTGTTGGTTTTGTTGGTTCTAAATTGGGCTTACAAGATGCTAATACAAGCAAAGAAGCGCCTAATAAATAAATATGTTTCATAAGTAGTACTTTTTTAGAAATTAAAATTTATAGCTCACGCCAATACCACCAGCTACTGCTGCTGTTTGAATTTTACCTTTTACGGCATCTGCATTATTATAGATATCTCTTTGGTCGGTTCTTGTGAAATAATAAGAAGCCATGATATTTAATTTATCAGACACTTTATATACCAATCCTGCAGTACCTAAGAAGCGATTAGCATCCGGTGTTTCTGCAGAAAAATAACCGTCTTTTACTGGAGATGGATCACGTGCAATACCCGCCATCAATTCTAATTTATCATTGTATTGATAGTGCGCACCTAAACGGAAAATAAATACATTTTCCCAATTACGTGCACTGGTGCTATTCGTTAAGGTAGTGGTTGTGGTAGCATAGGTAAAATCTAATGATTTATAAGATTCCCATCCTACAAAATTCATTTCACCTTGTAAAGAAAGTTTATTATTTACTTTGTATGCTAAGCCTAAAGAAGCCACTTGAGGCATAGGTAAGCTTGCGCTAAAAGTTGTTTTTGGGAAATTTGCCGCCAAAGAAGTAGGAACCGTAAATGTAGCATCACCATTTTTAATGTCGAAACGTACTTGCGAACGATAACTAACACCTAGGGTTAAACGGTCGTTAAGTTGTGCGTGAATGCCCATATTGAAGCCAATATTATTGGCTTTTCCTTCTAAATGACCCATGCCTTCTTTGCCTGTAGAATCAAATAAAGGAATGCCCTTTTCTAATACTACAGAACCCGTAGCATATACCAAACCAGCACCAATGGAAACTTTATCATTTACTTGGTAACTGATCGTTGGCTGGAAATTAATATTACGTAATTCAATTTTTTCAATTAAATAACGAAGGCTATTGGTATTGGTATTACCCCAATTTACGGTGCTACCAAAAGGCGTATACACACCAAAACCTAAAGCAATTTTATCGTTTAATTTATGAGAAATATATAAATTAAACGGTGTAGACATTGGATTGTCTGTTTTAGAGCTATAGCCAGCTGTAGGTGTTTCTACAAAGGTTGTTTTAGCAAAAATGCCATTGGCACTAAAATAAACTTGCGTCCCTTTAGCTGTTTTAGCTAATGCACCTGGGTTGTAAAAAATAGATGCAATATCATAGGTAAGCGCAGTGCTACTGCCTCCCATTGCAACTTGACGAACGCCTTGCATATTTACTTGAAAACCTCCAGCGTAAACAAAGGAAGATGATACTAGTAAACAAGCAATAATGCTTAGTTTTCTTTTCATGATGTTTGGTTTATAGATTATTAAATTGTTAAATGAAGTAATTCTTCATAAAATTTAAGTTACAAGATACTAAAATTTATTAAATAACAATCCCAATGGTAGCAATGCTTACTTGCGTGTTGGGAATTTTTAGCACTTGAAGGGCGCAAGCCTCCATTGTAGCACCTGTGGTTAATACATCGTCTATTATAAGTAGATGCTTACCAATTAAAAGCTCCGTGTTATTTATAAAGAAGGCTTCCTCCATATTATCCACTCTCTCTGAACGAGTTTTAAGCGTTTGTGTTTGCGTAAATCGTTTTCTAAAAATTGCTTTATTATAAAATGGCAGCCCCATGGCTTCTGCACATGCAGCAGCAATCAAATTGCTTTGATTATAGCCACGCTGTTGTTCTTTCTTATAATGTAGGGGAATAGCTACAATGCCGTCTATTTTGTGGAAGGCTTC
>CAIWHF010000083.1 GCA_903912405.1 uncultured Bacteroidota bacterium
ATACGCATACCCGTTGCTTTATTGGCAATCAATACATACGGTACTTTGAACGATCCTGTGAGATAAAAATTAGAAGCCGTTGTGGTGCCAGACCACACTTTTTCAGAAGGCTCATACGTTAAGCTATTATTATAATCTATAAATGCTGTCACTTTTGCATCTGCATGGTTAGCTGTTTTCATAGTATGATACACTTCAATTCTGTACGTAGAATCTGCCTTTAACTCTATAGGCGTTAAATATGTATTATCGGTGCGCTGACGAATAGCTACTGGATTTTTAACATGTGGGCCGCCCGTGTTCAATATAAAATTGTATAAACGGAAGGCACCTATATCGCTAGAGTCTAAATCACTCAAGGTAGCTTGGTTTAAACAATAACATTTGTAGGGTAATACGGTATTTACAAACAACATATTAGAATACGAAGTGTCATTGGTATTAGCACAAATAATTCTGAATTTGTAATAATTTGGATATTGCACCAACATGGTCATGGTATCTCTATTCAATGAGTTAGGTACTGGACCCCAATTAATTTGATCGAAAGAATACATCCATTCTGTAATCAATCCAGATTTAAATTTGGTATGGGTGGTGTCGCATAAGAATACGGTATAGCCCGGACAAGCAGCCGTGTCTGAAACAGTAGCAATACCAGCATCTGGAGCGCCTGAACAAGGAGGATAATTGATATTTACTAAATAATCTTCTGTTTCTCCATAAGTAGTGTAGGTGCCACATGGGTTGATAGCTGCAACGGTAGGTGCTTGTAAAATTACACGCATACCCGTGATACCGATCGGTGCATTAGCCGGAATGGTCATCGTATCACCTACCGTTGGTGTGGTAGACGATGTATTTTGTTGGAATACTTTTTCGGTAGGTTCAAAAACGCCATTTTGGTTCATATCGATCCATATAGCACCAGACGCATTAAACGTAGGAGACAACCAAGAGGTATAGTTAAGTATTTGTGTAATTTGGAATAAATAATTTTTCTCTTTGTATAAAGGAGTAATTGGATTCAAATTAGTGAAATTGGTATAGCCATTTGTAGCTGTTGGATTACTTAGTGTAGGAGTACCCGTGCCATTATTTAACATTACCGCACTATTTGCTTGATCTGTAATTTTTACATTTCCTATGTCTACATATAAATTAGAAGAGGGTGCAGAATTACAATAGCAAGTATAAAAAGGTGCTAAAGCAATTAATTTAACCACGGTAGTATCTGATAGGTTAGAATTAGTACAGGTTACTATGCATCTAAAATAGGTGTTGGCTGCAATAGCTGTTGTGAGCGAAGGTGTTGTACTACCGGCATTAACCCAAGTTGTTGCATTGGTAGACTGCTGCCATAAATAGGTTAAGCCCGCTGCTTGAGTAGCACCTACTAAGCTTAAGCTAAAGGTTACATTCGGACAAGGAGTAGCATTGCTAATGGTACCTGCAACAGGAGAACCAGCGCAAGGTGTAAGCGGAATAATATTCACTAAATAATCTTCCGTTTCTCCCCATGTATACGTACCGCATGGATTAATAGAAGCAGGTGTAGTTTCTACATTGATTACACGCATAACAGTAGTGCCTGGTGTTGCACCAATAGGTACATTTATGTTACCGGTTTCGATATGCGGACCCACAACTGTAGCAGCTGATGCATAGGCTTGTTCGCCAGGATCCGTAAAAGAACCATTTTGATTGTAGTCGATATAAATTTTAGAACTATTCGAATAGTTACCACCACAAGTACCAATTTGAACAGAGAATGGATAAGCAGTGCCTTGTAATACTTGAGCAGCCGCAACCGTAGTGGTATAGTTAGAATAGCCATTGATAATACTACCTGGACCAGGCGCTAATGTTGCGCACGTACTCGAATTATTGATGCCGCCAAAGGTTACATTTAAAATCTCTTCATCGGCAGTAGATGTGGCATTCGACAAACAATAGCATGCTGTAAAAGAGTTCACACCAACTGTAACTTGAGCAGAATTGGCAGTAGAACCGCTCGAAGTACAGGTAACAATACAACGATAATCAGTAGCCGCAGTTTGACCTACTATCGATGCTGCAGCAGAAGTTGCTCCTGCAATTGTAGCATTCGTAAATTGCGAATTGGTGATAGCTGTTCCATTTGTCAAATTCGTCCAAGTACCCAAACCCGCTGGAGAATACTGCCATTGGTAAGTAATTCCAGATGCTAAAGTAGTACCTGTTAAACCCAATGCAAATGTTTGCGTAGGGCACACACTTGGTAAAGTAGTAGTAGAATTACCTGCGGTTACAGAACCAGAACATGGTGTAGATGCAATAACATTGAAATTATAATCTTCACATTCACCAAATGATAAAGTAGTAGCACAATAGTCAGTAATAACCGGTATTGTAGCATATCTACACAACACACGCATTCTACGCACACCCGGTACTGCTGTAAATGGAACGGTGATGGTAGTGCTGAATACGGTAGTAGCAGAGGTTGGCGATACATATACATCTTCTCCTAAATCCGCAAAACTATTATTACCATTCCAATCAATCCATACTCTAAATCCTTGCGACCAAGAGCTACCTGCTTGCATATTTAAGGTAATTGTCTGACCTTGAATTTGAGAGCACGTCATGGCGCTGTAAAAAATATAGTTGTTGGTATTCCCATTACAACCCGTATTGTTATTGGTTATATTAGAAGCCCCACCCGTAGTGCTAAAATTATTAATTAAATCTCCTGAAGAACAAGCAACGGAAAATGTAGGCCCACAATAAGGAGCTTGCGCTTTTGCACGATCAAAAGAAACTATACTAGCGAAAAAAACTAAACTGAACACAAGTTGAGCGGTCCATTTCGATAATAAATTATTGGTGTATTGGTTTTTCATATAAATTATCAATTTAAATGCAATAAGTAATCGGCAATTTAATACAATTTTATGGTAAAAAAAAGAATTTTAGTCAATTAGATTGCATCAGTTAGATAGACATACCGCAAAATTATTGAGTTGGTAAATGCGAGATTTTAATTTTTTTAAAAAATAATGTACCTTTCCAAAAAATTTGACCATGCAATTTCCAAGCAATTTAAAGTACACTAAAGATCACGAATGGATTTCTATTGAAGGCAATACGGCAACAGTAGGTATTACCGAATTTGCTCAACGCGAATTGGGAGATATCGTTTATGTAGACATCCCTTCTGTAGGTAAAGCATTGAATATGAACGACATATTTGGTTCTGTAGAGGCTGTAAAAACGGTTTCTGATTTATATTTACCCCTAAGCGGTACTGTTACGGAAGTTAATGCTGCTTTAGAAGCTAATCCAGAATTATTAAATCAAGCACCTTACGAAGGTGGTTGGATGGTGAAAATGAACTTATCTAACCTTGACGAAGCTGCTGAATTATTAGACGCTGCTGCTTACCAAGCTTTGGTGGGCGCATAATGCTGCAACAACTCTTTTTATTTATACAAAAACGAGCAAAGTCCTTAACTTTTTTGTGGACCTTGCTCGTTTTTTATCTTTGCTTAATGCCGCAAAGAAAAATTGCGCATATTCCTATTGTAGGCATCGATAAAGTAGTGCACATCCTATTTTTTGGAATTTTCATGTTTTTACTGCTATTCAACATGAAAAAAGCAAAATGGATAGTATCGTTTTTAATTGCCACCCTCTTGGGTTGTTTGATCGAATTGCTTCAATATTATTTTACATCGCTTGGAAGAAGTGGCGATTGGAAAGATATTCTTGCAGATGCTTTGGGGGCAATAATTTTTGGATTTTTGCATTATATACTTGCTAATAAATATAAAAATCACCAACATTAAATTAGTTTAGCGTTCAAATGATTTATAGAAGTAAAGCACCTTTAAGAATTGGATTAGCAGGCGGCGGCACAGACGTTAGTCCATATTGTGATGTATATGGTGGAGCTATTCTAAATGCAAGTATCTCGTTGTATGCTTATGCAAGCATAGAACCCCATACTACACCTATATTCAACTATGAAGCTATCGATCGTGCGGCTACATTTTCTTTACCGTTAGAAAATTGTTTACCTATCAATGGTACGTTAGATTTAGCGAAAGGTGTCTATAATAAAATAGTATCGCTATACGGACCAGTACCCAGTGGATTTACTTTAAAAACTTATGTAGATGCTGCAGCAGGATCAGGATTGGGAAGCTCCTCTACCTTGGTGGTGGCTATGTTAGGCGCCTTTGCAGAGTGGATGCAAATACCGCTTGGCGAATATGATGCCGCTCACTTAGCGTATCAAATAGAACGAGAAGATTTAAAAATGGCCGGCGGCAAACAAGATCAGTATGCGGCTACTTTTGGTGGTTTTAACTTTATGGAGTTTGGTGCACAAGATAAAGTGATCGTCAATCCTTTAAACATTAAACCTGCTTATATTGCTGAATTAGAAAGTAATCTATTATTGTATTACACAGCTACTAGTCGTGTATCTTCACAAATAATAGAAAAGCAACGCGAAAATATTATCACTAATAATATCGTATCTATTGAGGCTACTCATCAATTAAAAGAGCAAGCATTGCTTATGAAAAATGCTTTATTAAATGGTAAAATTGATGAAATAGGCTCCTTGCTCGATCTTGGTTTCAAAAACAAAAAGCAAATGGCTCAAGGCATTTCTAATGAAAGTATCGATGAGCTATATGAATGCGCACTAAAAGCAGGAGCTAGTGGTGGCAAAATAAATGGCGCTGGCGGTGGTGGTTTTATGATGTTTTATTGCCCCGGCAACACAAAATATGCAGTAGCCAACGCCTTAAAAAAATATGGTGGCTGGAGCTGCACTTATCAATTTACAAAACAAGGATTATATACTTGGCAATTTTAATTTCCTACTATGCGCATAGCAATTGTTGGTCCGGCACATCCCTTACGTGAAGGTGGTATAACTACTTTCAATCATCGTCTTGCCCTGCAATTAATGCAAGAAGGAAAGGAAGTGATTATCTATTCTTTTTATTTACAATATCCGAATTTCTTATTTCCAGGAACTTCTCAATTTACGGCAGATCCAGCACCTGTTGGACTAACTATTAAATCGATTCTTAATTCCATAAATCCGTTCAATTGGATAAAAGCGGGTTGGCAAATACGAAAAGCAAAGCATGATGTAATCATCGTTCGTTATTGGCTGCCCTTTATGGGACCCTGCCTAGGCACTGTTTTACGCATACTCAAAAGAAAAGAAACAAAAATTATTTGTATTGCCGACAATATGATTCCGCATGAAAAGAGAATTGGTGATCGCATATTTACCCAGTACTTTTCAAAACCCATTGATGCCTTCGTATGCATGAGTAGAAAAGTGCAAAAGGACGTAACGCTTTTTTCTAATAAGCCTAGTTTTTACACACCACATCCTTTATATGATAATTTTGGTGCAGCCACTACAAAAGCTAATGCTTGTGCTACGTTACAGCTAGCCGCTGATAAAAAATATGTATTGTTTTTTGGTTTTATTCGCGCCTACAAAGGCCTGGATTGGCTCTTAGAGGCTATGGCCGACGAGCGCATACAAGCTGCCGGAATAGAACTAATTGTTGCTGGTGAATTTTATGATGATCCGCAATTATATCATCAAATAATTGAACAACAGCACTTAAAAAGTCGCGTTCACCTGTTCACCAATTTTATTCCAAACGACAAGGTAAGTCTCTATTTTAGTGCAGCCGATTTAGTGGTGCAGCCCTACAAGCATGCTACCCAAAGTGGCATTACACAAATAGCCTATCATTTTGAAAAACCTATGGTGGTAACGAATGTAGGTGGATTAGCAGAAGGTGTACCGCATGGGAAAGTGGGTTTTGTTGCAGCACCCGATCCTACTGCTATTGCAGATGCTATGCTGACGTTTTATGAACCTAACAGTTTAGACAATTTGGAACAAAACATACAAATTGAAAAAGCAAAATATAGTTGGGACACCTTTACGAAAGTGCTTTTAGGAAATCATTAAAATAATAAAGGAGAATCGAAATCTATTTTTGATTTACCTAAATGCTTATATGTTTTTTCGGTTGCTTCACGACCTCTTGGCGTTCTGATGATATAGCCTTCCTGAATTAAAAACGGCTCATATACTTCTTCAATAGTACCGGCCTCTTCGCCAACAGCAGTAGCAATATTATTAATCCCTACAGGTCCGCCCTTGAATTTCTGCACCAAGCAAGAAAGAATTTTATTGTCCATTTCATCTAAGCCATTAGCATCTACTTGCAATGCAGCTAATCCATGATGTGCAATATCTAAATCGATCGTTCCATTTCCGATAACCTGAGCAAAGTCGCGCATACGGCGCAATAAGCCATTGGCAATACGTGGCGTGCCTCTACTTCTTCTTGCTATTTCTAAAGCTGCATCGGACGTTATTTTTACTTTCAATAAATGTGCAGCACGCATAATGATGCGCTGCAATACTTCTGCTGTATAATATTCTAATCGCGATTTAATTCCAAATCGAGATAATAAAGGAGCCGTTAATAAACCCGAGCGCGTAGTAGCACCAACGAGTGTAAAAGGGTTTAAAGATATTTGAACCGATCGGGCAGCAGGGCCGCTATCAATCATAATATCTAATTTAAAATCCTCCATGGCTGCATATAAATACTCCTCCACTACATTACTCAATCGATGAATTTCATCAATAAACAAAACATCTCTTGGCTCTAAACTGGTAAGCAAGCCTGCTAAGTCACCCGGTTTTTCAATTACCGGACCACTAGTTTCTTTAATGCCCACGCCTAATTCATTAGCTACAATTCTAGATAAGGTAGTTTTTCCCAAGCCCGGAGGGCCATGGAATAAGATATGATCTAATGCTTCACCTCTTAGATTAGCTGCCTTAACAAAGATGCGTAGGTTTTCTATTAATTGGGGTTGCCCTGCAAAATCTTCAATGCTTTGCGGACGAATCGTATTTTCATACTCTCGTTCTTGTGCACTTAGCTGCTCATTAGGGCGTACATTAGAATTGCTCATTGCATAAAGATAAATAAACTAATACGATCAATTCACAAGAGAGAAATTATTTTTCTGAATTCGGTTGTTGCCAACATTTTTTTACAGCACGCAATTCATCATAGCTTACTGCATTATCTAAGGCTGCAATGATATCTGCTAACCCTTTATCGGGCATATTTTCTATAGCCTTTTGAATCCATTTTATTTTTTGTTCATCAATAATTTCTTCCAATAACATTTTGCCTTCTTCTACATAGGCAACCAGGTGGTTAAAGACGGTACTGGCAGTAAGGGAACGCACAATAGCAATATCTTCGATGCTTTTCCCTTCTTTAAACAATCTAAAACTAAGCGCTTTTGTGCTTTCTTTAGCTGTTTTGCTTATGGTATTCGTACTGGATAGTAGTGGCTTTAAAGTCAATACTTCGCGCAGTAAAGGGGCAGCCTCTTTGGCTTCCATAATACCATCGGCTAATAATTTAGCTTGTTTCAAATGATGCTCCCATAAATGATAGCGTTGTTCTATAGCTTTTAAAGAACGCACATAGGTACTTGTTTTCTTTTTTAATTGCATTTCCTCCATATGTAAGAGAAGTGCTTTATAAAAATTATTTCTAAGCTCTTTAGAAAAATAAGTAATGGCTGCATTGGTCCTTTCATTAAATAAATGATACTGATCTTGAGCAGCAAAGGGTGCCAGTTGAGCTAATTTTAATTGTAATTTATCTACTACGGGAAGGATGGATTCTACATATTGTTTTCGTTCATAAAACCATACTCTTGCCGTTGTGGGATATTCTTTAAAAACCTCTTTGTAATGCTCGCCTAAAGCAAGTAAATACGTGTGCAATTCCTTCAAACTAAAATTGCGTTTTATGACTTCTAAAACAAACTCATTCGTTTTTGTTTTTAACAAGGTTTGTAATGCCTCTAAACTCATTTGGGTATTTAAAAAGGCTGCAATGCGGGGTTCTGTTTGGATACTATAACTATGTATCGTAGAGTTTAAAATCAATCCATTCAAAGAGGTTAAGCGCGATAATGCTACGTACACTTGACCAGCAGCAAAAGAAGCACCAGCATCAATGATAGCCTTCTCAAAGGTAAGTCCCTGGCTTTTATGAATAGTAATAGCCCAAGCTAGTCGTAAGGGATATTGAGTAAACGAACCTAATATTTCTTCCTTCAAAGCGTCTTGCTGTTGCTCATACTGATAACGAATATTCTGCCAAACTTCTTTCTCTACTTTTAATTCATCTGGCGCATCATTACAAATAACATAAATAGCCTCTTCTTCTATTCTACTTATAAAACCAATTTTACCATTGTAATATTTGCGTTGCTCTCCTTTATCATTTTTGATAAACATCACTTGCGCACCTTCCTTCAATTCCAAGACTTCTTCTGCCGGATACGCTTTTTCGTAAAACTCTCCTTCTATTTGCGCTTTGTATTTATAACTCTTTCCACGCAAAGCTTCTAGGGCTTCTTTATTGATGGCATCTGCTTTTTGATTATGCGTACTCAGTACGATATAGCCTTCTTCGGCAGAGGGCATATACAAAGGGTCGTATTTTTGATTGAGTTTATCTAATGTAATTTCATCAATGGTATTATTTCGAATCGCATTTAATAAATTAATAAACGTAGGATCATTTTGTCGGTATATAGTTTGCAATTCAATGCTTACCAAGGGTACTTCTTTAAGCGCTTTGGCTTCAAAGAAAAACGGACTAGCATAATAGGATAGTAATACAGTCTCTTCTTGTTTTTGCACTACGGGAGGCAATTGATGCAGATCGCCAATAAATAACATTTGTAGGCCACCAAAGGGTTCGTCTGATTTACGAATATGTCGTAAGATTACATCTACTGCATCTAACATATCTGCTCGCACCATCGATACTTCATCAATAATCAATAATTCCAACGAGCTCAAAACAGCTCGTTTTTGTGCATTGATTTTTAAGTTGGCTAAAAGCGAATGTTTATCATGCAATTCTGTTTCGCTAACACCATAACCTCTAGTACCGCTTGGTATAAACATACCCATTGGCAACTGAAACAAAGAATGCATAGTAACCCCGCCAGCATTTATAGCAGCTACACCCGTAGGTGCAACAATTGCTGTTTTCTTGAGGGTATTGGCTGCAATGTGTTTTAAAAAAGTGGTTTTGCCGGTGCCGGCTCTACCCGTAACAAATACATTACAATGCGTATATAAAACAAAGGAAGAAGCTAATTCGAAATAATCGTTTTGGTGCATAACTAGTTAAGTTGGATCGTAAAAAAGGTAAGGCTATTTGCTATGTTTCCATCTTCTATGACTCCACAACCAATTCTCGGGCTGCTCTAAAATGCTTGCCTCTGCGAATTGTACAAAATCTCGGGTTATCGTTTCCTGATCTTTAGTAGCAGCGTTATCGCAATAGCGTTGCATTTTAAACTGGTAATAGCCCCGCTTAACTTTTAAAATATGACAAAATACTACCGCAGCTTGCGCGTTTATAGCGCCTTGTGCTGGGCCTCTATAAAAGGGGGCTTCTCTATTCAAAAAAGGCTCCCATTGTGCAATCTCGGTCTTCACAGGATTTTGATCAGACACTAATGCAAATACATATTGTTGGTCTTTTAGCAAGGCTAAACCTTCTTTTAGTTTATTCGCTGCTATTAATACACTCGATGGATTTCTTTGTCTTATTTTGTGCATAACCTTCGCAAACACAGGGGAAGTTATAGGCATATAAACACCCGAAAAAAGTTGTTGCACATTTAATTGACAAGCAATATTTGCCCATTCCCAATTAAAATTATGTGCCATCATTACATTGCAACTAAGCCCTTCTTTATTCATATCATCTAATACTTCCCAATTGCCAACCATACGTTTGTTCATGCAAGCTTTATTCATCGTCAACAATTTGATGGTTTCGAGCCATTGATCACAAAAGTTTCGGTAAAACTTTTTAGCAATGGCTACTCGAGCTGCTTCAGAATAAGTGGGAAATGATTTAGCTAAATTATCTAAAACCACTTTTTTTCTGTAGCCTACCAAATAATATAAAATGAAATAAATGCCATCGGATAGCGCGTATAACAAAGGAAAAGGCAATAATGCTATGGCATAAAAAAGGACTAAAACCAACAAATACATAAAATAGGGCAGTAATTTGATACGTTAATTAACAAAATTAATTTAGAATATTTTAAGCAGATACACGAAATATCAGAAACTCCCTTTTAACTTTGTGTATTCAAAAGTACTAAACAAAGCAATATGAAACTAATTACCTATTCTAAAAACGCAAAACAGCAAGTTGCCTTTTATGTAAATGAAATGCTGTTTGATGTCAATATGATTAATACTACCCTTCCTACTACACTAAAAGAACTTTTAGAGGATTGGAGTCAATATCAACCTATAGCACAAAATGCTTACGAACAATTAGTAGCTAGTGCCGAAGGATTTACAGGCATAGCCTACCAAGATGCTTGCATTATGGCCCCTATTCCTAATCCTACTTCGTGCCGAGATGGTTATGCTTTCCGCCAACATGTAGCTGCCGCAAGAAGAAATAGAAAGGTAGATATGATTGCAGAATTTGATGCTTATCCTATTTTCTATTTTACCAATCATAATGCCATACAAGGACCTGGTGCCATAGAATGCATGCCCGATCATTTTCAAAAATTAGATTTTGAATTAGAAATCGCTGCTGTTATTGGTAAAAAAGGAAGAAACTTTACTGCTGCTGAAGCCGATCAATACATAGCCGGCTATACTATTATGAACGATATGAGTGCTCGTACTTTACAAATGGAAGAAATGTTGCTCAATCTAGGTCCTGCTAAAGGAAAAGATTTTAGTACCGTTATCGGTCCAATGTTTGTAACACCCGATGAATTAGCAGCATACCGCGTTTCGGCAAAAGAAAATCATACTGGCGCTGCCTATAATCTTACTATGAAATGCTGGGTAAACGGCGTTTTGGTGAGCGAGGGTAATGTGGCAGACATGGATTGGACCTTTGCAGAAATCGTTGAACGTTGTGCATACGGTGTAGATGTTTTACCCGGAGATGTTATTGGAAGCGGTACGGTAGGGACGGGTTGCTTTTTAGAATTAAATGGTACCGGATTATTAAACGATCCAAACTATAAAGTGCAATGGTTGCAAGATGGAGATGTAGTAGAAATGGACATTACTGGGTTAGGAAAATTATCAAATACTATAAAAGCAGTAGCTAGCGATTTTAGTATTTTAAAACTTAAAAAATAAATATATGGTTGTTGGCGTAATTGGTTCAGGAGCAATGGGAGCAGGCATAGCGCAAGTAGCAGCTATGGCCGGACATACCGTTTGGATTTATGATACACAACAAGCTGCCTTAGAGAATGCAAGTGCCGCTTTAAAATCGAATCTGACAAAACTAGAAGAAAAAGGAAAAATTAAAGATGCAGCAAGCGTATTTGCTGCTATGCATTTTGTAAGCAGCCTTAGCGCTCTTGCTCCCTGTAAATTAATTATTGAAGCAATCGTAGAAAATCTACATATTAAAAAAACCGTTTTTAGTGAATTAGAAACCATCGTTGCCGACGATTGTCTGTTGGCAAGCAATACCTCTTCTTTGTCCATTACCTCCATTGCAGCAGCATGTAAATTGCCGCAACGTGTTTTAGGCCTTCACTTTTTCAATCCAGCGCCTTTGATGGCTTTGGTTGAAATTATACCTGCTATTCAAACAGATGCCTCTATAATAACAACAATGAAAGAACTCATGACGGCATGGGGAAAAACACCTGTTATCGCAAAAGACACCCCTGGTTTTATTGTCAATCGAGTAGCACGCCCTTATTATGGAGAAGCAATAAGAATATATGAAGAAGGCATAGCCGATATGGCTACAATCGATTGGGCACTTACACAAATAGGTGGATTTAAAATGGGCCCCTTTGCATTGATGGATTATATAGGACATGACGTGAATTATGTAGTAACAGCAACTGTTTTTGAATCTTTTTATTACGACCCTCGCTATAAACCTTCCTTCTCTCAAAAACGCTTATTAGAAGCCGGTTGGTTGGGCAGAAAAACGGGAAGAGGATTTTATAATTACGCCCAAGGGGAAACCACACCTGCGGCAAATGAAGATGCAGTACTTGGCAAACAAATAGTAGAACGCGTTTTGGCTATGCTGATCAATGAAGCCCTAGAGGCCTTACATTTAAATATTGCTAGCGCGGCAGATTTAGAAACCGCTATGACTAAAGGCGTCAATTACCCAAAAGGCTTATTGGCTTGGTGTGAAGAATGGGGTAAAGAAAAGGCGCTTGCAGTGCTCGACAATTTATACAACAACTATCACGAAGATCGATATAGAGCTTGCGTACTGCTCAGAAAATAAGCTTATAAAATCGATAAAGCCTCTGCACTTCTAGCTATCCAGGCTTTTGTAGCCAGTTCAATAATAGGGCGCTCTAATAAAATGGGATATTGCACAATAGCCTTAACCCAATCTTGCTCCTTATATGATTTAGTATCACCTAAGGTTTTAAAACAAGGCTCTTTGGTTCTAATTATAGCAGCAGCTGTTTGCTGTAATTTTTTTAGTAATGCGACGAGTTCTTGCTGAGTTAGGGGTTGCTCTAAATAATAGCGGATAGCTACTTGGTAGCCCTTTTCTTGAAGGGCCTGCAAGGCGGCTCTGCTCTTGCCACAGCGATTATTATGATATAGGGTAGCTGTTTCCATTATTTAATTTCTTGACATAGTTCCACTAATACCCCATGTGCCGATTTGGGATGTAAAAAACAAACTAGTTTATTATCAGCACCTTTTTTGGGTACTTCATTTAAAATTTGATAGCCCAATGCAGAAAGGCGTTTCATTTCAGCTATAATATCTTCTACCTCAAAAGCGATATGATGAATACCTTCTCCCTTTTTAAGAATAAATTTAGCAATGGGGCTTTCTTCATGCATGGCTTCTAATAATTCTATTTTAGAATCAGCTAGCTGAAAGAAAGCAGTTTCCACCCCTTCTGAAGCTACTTGTTCTTTCTTATAACAAGGCGTTTGTAGGAGTTGCTCATACGTTTTTATAGCCAGCTCCATATCTGCAACAGCAATACCTATATGCTCTATTTTCATAATCCGCTATTTATTCCTGCAAAATACATTGTTTTGGTGCAAAATAAGCCCCGATCTGCAAAATAAGCTTAATCAATTTTACCAATAGCGTTATAAAGAAAGTGTAAGCGCTTAAATTCTTTATTACATAGGTTTTGATGTACTTTTGTAGTAGTTAAATCGGATTAGAACGAACTTATATTATGGAATTAAAACTGCCTATTTATTTAGATAATAATGCTACCACACCAATGGATCCGCGTGTGTTAGAAACCATGCTTCCTTATTTTACCGATAATTTTGGTAACGCGGCAAGTCGTAATCACCCATTTGGATGGGCTGCAGAAGAAGCGGTAGACTATGCTCGTGAGCAAGTTGCCAATTTAATTGGAGCAGATCCTAAAGAAATTATTTTTACTTCAGGTGCTACGGAAGCCGACAACTTAGGTATCAAAGGTATTTTTGAAATGTATGCCAGCAAAGGAAATCATATTATTACTTGCACTACCGAGCATAAAGCAGTTTTAGATACCTGTAAACATCTTGAAAAATTAGGTGCGCAAGTTACCTATTTAGAGGTATTACCGGATGGCATGATCGATTTGGCTGCTTTAGAAAACGCTATTACCGACAAGACTATTTTAATTGCCATCATGTATGGTAATAATGAAATTGGTGTAGTACAACCCGTAAAAGAAATCAGTGCTATAGCACGCAAACATAATGTACTATTTTTCACAGACGGCACGCAAGCTGTTGGTAAAATACCTGTTGATGTTATTGCTGACGGTATTGACTTAATGGCTTTTACCGCTCATAAAATGTATGGCCCTAAAGGTATTGGTGCGTTATATGTGAGAAGAAAAAACCCACGTGTAAAAGTAACCGCTCAAATGGATGGCGGTGGCCATGAGCGTAGCATGCGTAGCGGTACACTAAACGTACCTGGTATTGTTGGTTTTGGTAAAGCAGCAGAAATATGTAAAAACGAAATGGCTGCAGAAAGTGCACGACTTCGTATCCTTAGAGATAAATTAGAAAATGGCCTTTTACAATTAGAAGAGTCGTATTTAAATGGACACAAAGAAAATCGTTTGCCACACACCACCAATATTTCTTTTAAATATGTAGAAGGTGAAGGTTTGCTAATGGGCTTTAATAAAAATATTGCCTTATCAAGCGGCTCAGCATGTACCTCTGCATCATTAGAACCTTCTTATGTTTTAAAAGCATTGGGGTTAGGTGATGACTTAGCACACAGCTCCTTACGATTTGGTTTGGGTAGATTTACTACTGAAGAGCAAATTGATTATACAATAAAAGCTATTTCAGATACGGTAAATAAATTAAGAGAGATGTCGCCATTATGGGAAATGTTTAAAGAAGGCATTGACCTTAATAGCATTGAATGGGCGCATCATTAAACAAAAAATAAAAACAAAAAATTATGGCATACTCAGAAAAAGTAATCGATCATTACAGCAACCCTAAAAATGTTGGCACACTTGATAAAAGCAAAAACAACGTAGGTACTGGCCTAGTTGGTGCACCAGAATGTGGAGATGTTATGCGCCTTCAAATAGAAGTAAACGAAGAAGGTGTTATTAGCGATGCAAAATTTAAAACATTTGGATGTGGCTCCGCAATTGCTTCTTCTTCTTTGGCTACCGAATGGTTGAAAGGAAAATCAATTGATGAGGCTATCGCTATCGACAATATGGATATTGTGGAAGAATTGAACTTGCCTCCTGTTAAAATTCACTGTTCGGTTTTAGCAGAAGATGCTATCAAAGCTGCTATTAATGATTATAGAATAAAAAACGGTTTACCCGCTTTAGAAGAAGCTAAACATTAAAAGCCAAGCAATTATTAAGCATGATTTTTATAAGTGATAAAGCAATTGAAAAAGTAAAACAACTCCGAGCAGAATCGAGCATTGGAGAGGATTACTTTTTGCGTGTAGGCGTAGTTGGTGGCGGTTGCTCAGGCTTGTCGTACAAACTCGATTTTGACAATGAATTGCAACCTAAAGATCAATTATTTGAAGATAAAGGCGTTAAATTAGTTACAGATTTGAAAAGCTTTTTATATTTGTGCGATACTACGCTCGATTTCTCTGATGGACTTAATGGTAAAGGTTTCCATTTTATCAATCCAAATGCAAGTAGAAGTTGTGGTTGTGGAGAGAGCTTTAGCGTTTAAAAATAACTATTAAATAGAAGTACTATGTTACAAACAGGAAATACGATTGTAAGTATTTATACAGAAATGACGCCCAACCCGGAGACCATGAAATTTGTTGCCAACAAATTATTATACCCAGGTAAGAGTATAGATTTTGCTGATGAAACAAGTGCTGCACCTTCGCCATTGGCAAAGGACCTATTTGCCTTCCCCTTTATAAAAAGTGTATTTATAGCAAGTAATTTTGTAACGCTTACCAAAACAACTGATACACAATGGGATGAAGTGATACCAACTATTCGTCAATTTCTAAAAGAATATTTAGAGGCTGGTAAAACCATAATCAATGAAGAAGAAATAGTGCTACAAGCAGGCAACAACTCGGTAAGTGATGGCGACACAGATGTTGTTGTTCGCATTAAAGAATTATTAGAAAATTATGTAAAACCAGCTGTAGAAATGGATGGTGGCGCTATCAGTTTTATTAGTTTTGAAAATGGTACGGTTACCCTTTCGATGCAAGGCTCCTGCTCTGGCTGCCCTTCTTCTACCGTTACTTTAAAAGCAGGTATCGAAGGTATGATGAAACGTATGATACCCGAAGTAAAAGAAGTAGTTGCCGAATCGGCATAATAACATAAAAAATATATTAAAAAGCAGTCTTAGGGCTGCTTTTTTTATTAAATATAGCTGCTTATTTGTATTATTGTAGTACTGTAAACTTAATGCATATGAATATTCAAAACAATTATGTCTGCATAATGGCAGGAGGAATTGGAAGTAGATTTTGGCCGGAAAGTAGAATGAGCTATCCAAAACAATTTATAGATATTCTAGGCACCGGCAAATCGTTGATACAATGGACCTATTTACGGTTTTTAGACATCTGCCCTAAAGAGAACATTTATTTTATTACGAACCAACAGTATATAAAAACATTGCAAGATCAAATACCTGAAGTGGCCGCTGAAAACATTATCAGTGAACCTTCTCGTAAAAATACCGCTCCTTGTGCTGCCTACTTTGCGCATCGTATTTATGAAAAAAATCCGAATGCCAATATTATCATGTCTCCGGCAGATCATTTGATCATGGATGAAAAAGGCTTTACAGCTACGGCACTTAATGCATTAGAATTTGTTTCTAAAAATGATGCTTTGCTTACCCTTGGTATCAAACCTACCCGACCAGATACGGGTTATGGATATATACAATACGATATTGAAGATCAAATTGATACCGTATTTAGAGTACGCACCTTCAGCGAAAAGCCTTCCTTAGAATTAGCGAGAACCTTTTTAAAAAGTGGCGATTTTTTATGGAATGCAGGTATTTTCATTTGGAATGTAAACACCATTAAAACGGCTTTAGAAAAATACCTTCCAGAATTAAATGATGTATTTGTTCAAGCAAAAGAAGTATACAACACCCCTAAAGAATCTGAACTGATCAATCAGTTATATGCACAGTGCACCAATATCTCCATAGATTATGGTATCATGGAGAAAGCTAAAAATGTATTTGTAGTGCCCTCTTATTTTGGTTGGTGCGATTTAGGTACTTGGGAATCGGCGTATGATAATTTTGAAAAAGATTATTTGGGCAATGCCGTGCATGGTGATAATGTAATGATTATCGATGCAACAGAATGCATGATTAAAGCGCCTAAACAAAAATTAGTAGTCTTACAAGGATTAGAGAAATTTATAGTAGTGGATACGGAAGATGTACTTCTGATTTGTGAGCGCAATAGGGAACAACAAATTAAAGAGTATGTAGCGGAAGTAAAACGAAACAAAGGAGATAAATTTTTATAAGCTTGAAACACACAGCGGCAGATACTACCATTTTTAGCGTCATGAGCGCTTTGGCTAATGAACACAAAGCCATAAATTTATCCCAAGGTTTCCCAGATTATCCTTTGCATCCTGCATTAAGTGAACATTTATTTAACGCTAGCAGAGCGGGTTTTAATCAGTATGCTCCCATGATTGGCTTAGCTAATTTGCGAGAACAAATAGCTAAACAATACTCCAATCAGTATCTAGTTTCACTAAACCCAGATACGCAGATAACTATTACCCCAGGTGCTACCTACGGGATTTTTACAGCGCTAGCAAGTATATTGTCAGCCGGTGACGAAGTAATTGTATTAGAACCTGCTTATGATAGTTATGTACCCAATATTGAAATGTGCAATGCCATACCTATTTGTATTGCATTAAAAGCGCCCTATTTTAGTGTTGATTGGGAGGCTATAAAAAAGGCTATTAATTCAAAAACAAAAGCTATTATAGTAAATACCCCACACAATCCTACAGGAGCTGTTTGGTCTAAAGAAGATTGGAATACGCTTTACGAATTAATAAAAGATAGCTCCATTTATGTCATCGCAGATGAAGTTTATGACACATTGCTATTTGATGGTCAACAACATTTTTCTGCCTATCAGCATGAGGGCTTACGAGATCGTAGTTTTTGTATTTATTCTTTTGGTAAATCGCTACATGCAACGGGGTGGAAAATTGGCTATGTCCTAGCCAACGAAACTAATATGAATCTTTTTAGGCGATTGCATCAATATCTTTCCTTCTCTGTTAATACCCCTACACAAGTTGCTATTGCAAGATTTTTAGAGACAAATGTTTTGTATACACAAGCTGCGTTTATGCAAGAAAAAAGAGATTTCTTTCTAGAAGCATTAAGTAAAACTCCATTTAAAATTCATCAAAAATCGCCAGGTAGTTACTTCCAAGTAGCCAGCTATGATGCTATTAGCGATATGCCGGATACTGAATTTGCAAAATGGTTAACCATCAACTATGGTGTAGCAACCATTCCTTTAAGTCCTTTCTATAAAAATAAAAAAGACGAACGACTTAT
This sequence comes from uncultured Bacteroidota bacterium, assembly GCA_903912405.1. GTDB lineage: Bacteria > Bacteroidota > Bacteroidia > Chitinophagales > Chitinophagaceae > CAIWHF01. The sequence continues at coordinate 18,199 of CAIWHF010000083.1, forward strand.
TAGATTTTGCTTTGCCAAAGAAGAGCAAACTATTCGTAATGCTATTCAACGTTTACTACAAATTCCAAGTAATGCCTAGTAGGTTATTACTTGTTCTTCCATAGTAGATGGCATAGCTCTGAATTCGTATTGTTGGTTTCGTAATTGCGGCACAAAACCAGCCGCTGCTATCGCATCTTGAATACCTTTAGCAGTGAATCGATGGGGCGCGCCAGCAGCACTTACCACATTTTCTTCAATCATTATCGAACCAAAATCATTAGCACCAGCTTGTAAGCATATTTGCGCTACTTGTTTACCTACCGTCAACCAAGAGGCTTGAATATTTTTAATGTTGGGTAACATAATTCTAGATATAGCGATCATGCGAATATAGGCATCTGCTGTGGTATCATTTTTAGTACCTCTAATTCTGTGCAATAGGGTATCTACATCTTGGAATGTCCAAGGTATGAAAGCAATAAATCCTTTTGCATCTGCCGGTTTCATAGCCTGTACTGTTCGTATTTTCACAAGATGTTCCATGCGCTCGTAAATGGTTTCTACATGCCCAAACATCATAGTTGCAGAGGTTGTTAAACCTATAGTATGGGCTTCATGCATTATATCTAACCATTCTTGAGCACCACATTTACCTTTAGAAATGAGACGTCTTACACGATCATTTAAAATCTCAGCACCTGGTCCCGGCATACTATCCATACCGGCCTCCTTTAGTTGTTGCAATACTTCTAAAGTGTTCATTTTGCTCACTTTAGCTATATGCGCTATTTCTGGTGGACCTAAAGCATGCAGTTTTAAACTCGGAAAAAGTTGTTTGAGTGTTTTAAACAAATCTGCATAATACGCTACACCTAATTCAGGATGATGACCACCTTGTAAGAGCAATTGTTCACCTCCATATTTAAAGGTTTCTTCAATTTTTACTTTATACGTTTCTATATCGGTAATATAAGATTCCTCGTGACCTGGAATTCTATAAAAATTACAAAATTTGCAATTGGCTACACAAACATTGGTAGTATTCATATTTCTATCAATAATCCAAGTTACTTTACCATGTGGCACCTGTATTTTTCTGAGCTCATTAGCTACAAGCATTAAGTCTGCTAAAGGAGCATGCTCAAATAAATAGATACCTTCTTCAATAGATAAAAATTCAAAAGCAAGTGCTTTTTTATAGAGTGCATCTAATTGCATAAGATATAATTGAACTACAAATTTAATTCAATAATACGGATATGTTCTATAAGTAGCTTAAGAATTAGAAAAATGAATAAAAAACAAAAAAAATCAGTATTTTTAACACCATGAGCAACACAATTCTTACATTATTCGGGGAAGAATTTGCACCCATTCCCAACCAAGGTGGAATGAAGGCTCGCGTAAAAAAAACTAATACAACCAATAATGAAGTAGTAGCTGAAAAAGAAGCAACTACAAAAATAGATTCACCGGAAATTGCAGCTCCTGCCAAAGAAGAAATAAAACCCTTAGTCAAAGCAGAATCTGCAACTGAAAAAAAAGTAGTTGAGAAAAAACCAATTGTTTTAGATACTATCAGTCCAGACGAGCAAAAGCAATATCAAACAATTGGAGAAGTGGCGAAATTATTTGATTTAAACACGTCTCATATACGTTTCTGGACCAAAGAATTTAATATTAAAGTGCGTACAACCCGCAAGGGCGATCGCTTATATACCCGTCAACAAATAGAGGAGTTAAAAACAATTTATCATTTAGTTAAAGAAAAAGGCTTTACTATTCCAGGAGCTAAAACTAAATTAAAAGAATTATCCTCCCAAGCACAAGCTCCTTTAGATCTTAAAGCTGCACTACTTAGAATTAAAAATAAATTACAACAATTAAAATCACAACTTTAACCAATAACCTATATGAAACTTTTTATTTCAATCTTACTCCTTATGATTTATAGCAATCTCAATGCTCAAGTATTTATCGACTATGATCGTATAGTTGAAAAAGACAAGAGCATCATTATGAAAGGAAGTTTCTCAATTAAAAATTTAAAAGAAGCAAATTATACTTGGTTTAA
>CAIWHF010000084.1 GCA_903912405.1 uncultured Bacteroidota bacterium
GTTTTATTTAAGATCTATACAAGATATAAACTAACTTTTAATACCGACCCAACATAACAAAAGCCACCTTGCTATAGGTGGCTTTTTTGTTTATATAGTTATAGCATTAATTTATTTGTAATAAATTAAATAATCCCAAGGTCCTAATTGATAGGTGTTTTTAGTAGTAGTTATTGGTTTGTTTGTTTTCAGATTTCTGTATTGATTGCTTATCGCTATAGGGTAGTTGCCATTTATAGTTTGACCAGAAAGATTTGCAATAACTATAACCTTGTATTTTCCAATAGTTCTTTCAAATCCTAAAAGGTTCTTATTATCAAAAGTATAATAATCAAATTGAGCATTATTGCTAAATAAAGGATTGTTTCGGAAGCTTATCATTTTTTTATAAAAAGATGCACGTTGTAATTTGTTTATAACAATAGTATCTTTTTCAAAAAATGAAATTGCTCTATCTGTTGGTTCTTCTTGACCATTATAAACTAATGGGATGGTATTAGGCAAAGTAAAAGTTAAAGCAGCAAAAACATCATGAATAGTTCCAGGCATGGTGCGAAAATCTGCTTTGTTCCAACTGTTTTCATCATGATTGGAAGTAAAATAAAGTTGTAGTTTTTTGCCAAATAGTTTATTGGAGCCTAGTATGTTGTTTTTTAAATCAACTGCAGTTTTTTTACCTAATACAATATCTTTCATTATGGAGAAAGAAGACCACATATAACAAGCATCAAATCCAGCATTGTATATAGCGGTATCTTCCGCTTCTGCTAAGAAAAATAATGGTTTTTTAACCGAATTTCGTAATCCACTAATTGCTTTTCTCCAAAAACTTGATGGAACTTCTGCCGCAACATCGCAACGGTATCCATCGATATTTGTTTCTTTTATCCAATATTGCAAAGATGCAGTCATGGAATCGCGCAGCTCATAATTTGAATAATTTAGTTTCCTAACATCCGTCCAATCGAAAGGGGCAATGGGTTGATGCGTTATACTATCTTGTACATAAAATCCTGGATGTGTCTGCAACCAACGATGATCTGCACCAGTATGGTTGGCTACCCAGTCTATAATCACAAAAAAACCTTTGTTATGTGCTTCGTTTACAAGGTGTTTCCAATCTTGCAAAGTTCCAAATTGTGGGTTTATTTTGGTGTAGTCTTGAATGGCATAATAACTTCCTAATGTTCCTTTTCGATCTTTAACAGAAATTGGGTATATGGGCATGAACCATAGTGTTTTAACTCCCATTTCTTTTAATCGTGTAAGGTGTTGCTCAAATGCTTTGAAGGTGCCTTCTGGTGTGATTTGTCTAATATTTACTTCGTAAATATTATTTTGATTATGAATGCTTAAATGTTGTGCTATTGCAAGATTACAAAGTAGTATTAATGATACAAGTAGTCCAATTTTTTTCATGCTATTTTTTTGAATGGGTTAATTGTTTTTCTAATGTACTAATTTCCTGTGTGGTTAAATATCTCCAAGCTCCTGTTTTTAAATTATCTAAATGCAAGTGCATGATGCGTATCCGTTTTAAAGATTTAACGGTATATCCATAGATAGCACACATTCTTCGGATTTGTCTATTAAGACCTTGCGTTAAAATTATTCTAAACCGCTTTGGTCCCTCTTGTTTTATAATACATGCTTTCGTAGTTGTGCCTAACATTTTAACTCCTTTGCTCATGCCCATTATAGCATCAGGTGTCAGCGGAGTATCTACCGTTACTATATATTCTTTCTCGTGATTATTGCCATCTCTTAAAATTTTATTTACAATATCTCCATCATTAGTTA
>CAIWHF010000085.1 GCA_903912405.1 uncultured Bacteroidota bacterium
ATTTATATTACGAGGAACAGATTTATCAGCAATTCCACTGCGTTCAACATTAACATAGTAATATCTGAAATTATCCCACCATTGTTGACTAAATAAACCACAAGAAATTCCAAAATCTGCACTAGTTAAAGTATCAGCCATTGAAACTTGTTGAATAAAGTTTTCAAAACCATACGATAATGTGCTTGTTAAAATATTTGTGCCACCGACACTGACTTGAAGATTTGTTAAAGAAATTGGAGCAGTAGTAGAGGGACATGAATCAAGGGGCGATTTCCATTGATAGTCCAAAATGCCCTCAGCAACAGTAGATGAAATAAATGGAACAATTAAAACTCCTGTTGGATGTACAATACCAGAGTTTATTAACTGGTTAAAAGTACCAGATGCACCAGTATTATTATATTGATTAGATATAATATTTCTATACACAACCTTTTTATTGCGGTTTGATTCTACATAAGTTAATGCTTTTATGGGGTTCATTGTAATTTGACTGTAATACATTCTACAAGCTCTTAAAGTATTTTGTGCTCCTGATGTAAACAAATTTACTCCTAAAATATTAGTTGATGGTGGGCCTCCAATAAATAATCCTGCAACGATTGCTCTAGCAGCGGCTGGAATATTAGGTGCGGTTGCGCCATCATTAACATAATTAATCATTAACGGACATGTGTTGGTAAATGTTGAATATGATGGTTGATATGTATATTTAAGATTTGCGCCTACTTGAATTGTTCCAACGTCTGGAGTCCCTTCTAATGTAGTAGCTACTGCTAGAGTTCCAGTATTAACCCAGATACGAAGGGTTGCATCTAATTTACGTATTAAACCCACATTGCCCATTGATTCAAATAATGTGTTTAATTTTATTACTGCATAATCATACCACACAAGATAATTAGTATTTAATATTGAAAATGAGGGTCTAAACTCTTCAACTAAACTAGCTGAGGTAACAATGGAACCAGAAATATTATTATATGTTAATCCACCCGCTGATGTATCAACATAACGACAAGCTTTTTGAGCTGCAGCTAAATTTACACATCCTTTATTTTGAGCACCAAAAATAGATTGATAATTAGAGCCAATACCAGCAGCAACTGTAGTGCCATATATTTTGTTATTTGAAAAACCATTTCCACTAACTGGACCAGCTGCAGCAATATGAGCAGTCTTACCACTCCACGTAATGGATCGTGTATTGTCCAACTCATCACTAAAACCAAGGGTTGCCCCCATTTGTTTTAAATCATTTACACTCATTTCACTCATCATTTTAAAATGTTTTGCAATATTAATAAATGGTTGAGTTTGTTCAATACTTTTACCCTGAATTTGTAAATCAGCTTGATGAATTAAATGAATATTATTTGTTTTTAATGAACATAAAGAAGCTAACCCCGCACCAGTTGGAGCAGTCACAGCAGTACCAGTTGAACATGCTGCAACAATAGTTATAGGAAGCACAATATATAAATCATTTGTATCAGTAAATTTTTGAGAGTTATAAATTTGGCCCAAATCAAATTGAACTAATGATAATGAATTATTAGTATAAATACCTGAATTCAAATCATTAATATAATTATTTGATTGTTTATC
>CAIWHF010000086.1 GCA_903912405.1 uncultured Bacteroidota bacterium
AATCCTACTCACCTATTTACTGTTTTTAATTTTAAAACAAAAAAGACTATCAGAAGTACAGAAGGATTTTGTAAATAACATGACCCATGAGTTTAAAACCCCTCTGGCTAGCATTCAATTATCTGCCGATGTTTTAAGAAACCCTACAATTTTGCAAAATGAACAACGCTTACTCAATTATGCTACCATAATATCTACGGAAGCTACACAACTAACACATCAAGTAGAGCGTGTTTTGCAAATGGCCCATGCTGAGAAAGGAGATTTACAATTGAGCAAAGATCATTTCACTTGGCAAACTTTAATTAAAGAGACCGTTGCTTCTTTCGAACAAGCAATTGAACTTAAAAATGCCCAAATTATATTCGATTTTCCTGAGCAACCCATTGCATTTTTTGGCGATCAATTGCATTTGAAGAATTGTATAAGAAATTTAATAGATAATGCCTTAAAGTATAATACTGGAAATCCTCAAATACATATTTCATTAAAAGCATCTAATCAAATAGAAATTAGTTTTGAAGATAATGGAATTGGTATTAGTAAAAACGATCAAAAATTATTATTTCAGAAATTTTACCGGGTAAATACGGGTAATATCCATAACGTAAAAGGTTTTGGATTGGGCCTAAGTTATACCCGACTTATTGTAAAAGCGCATGGTGGCAATATATATTGTGAGAGTGATTTAGGCAAAGGCACGAAATTTGTAATATACTTACCTATAAATGATTTGTAAATGAATACAAAGGCAACTATTTTATTTGTTGAAGATGATGCATCTTTAAGCTTTGTTATTAAAGATAATTTAGAAGAGCATGGTTATCAAGTAATTCATTGTAATGATGGAGAATCTGCTTGGCAGCAATTTATGAAGCATAGTTTCGATTTATGTTTATTAGATGTAATGCTTCCTAAAAAAGATGGTTTTACTTTAGCGGCACAGATTCGTAAAAAAAATGAGTTGCTACCTATTATCATGTTGACTGCTAAAAATATGGATGAAGATAAAATTAAAGGGTTTAAAAGTGGTGTAGATGATTACATAACAAAGCCATTTAATATGCAAGAGTTATTATTGAGAATGGAAGTGTTTTTAAAGCGGACTAAAACAGAAATAAATATTTTTCCATCAAAAGTTACACTAGGCAGGATTACTTTTAATTATGAGGAATTAGAATTACAAACTTGTGAAGGGGTTATTCAGATAACCCAAAAGGAAGCTGATTTATTAAAGTATTTTTGTCAGCATATCAATCAAACTTTAAAAAGAGAAGATATACTTGTGCATGTATGGGGTAAAGATGACTATTTTTTAGGTAGAAGCATGGACGTTTTCATTACCAAATTGAGAAAACACTTAAGAAGCGATACTGCTATTGAAATACAAACCATTCATGGAAAAGGATTTAAATTGCTGATAAATGCGTCTTAATTAAGAATTTATACCTATTTTTAGTTCTAATTTTAATGTTATGTTTAAGAAAATTGTATTTATTTGCTTGCCTATTTTCACGTTATTAGTTAGTTCTTGTGAAGAACCTTTCTGTGATTGTATAACGGATTCTGATTATACAAATACAACTACATCAAATCCAAAAACAGCTATTCAATCTATTTATTCAGAATTGAAAAGTAATTTAACTAAAGCTACTATTAAGTTATCTGATGATGGCAAAAGTGTTCGTATTCTAATACCCGACGTACTTTTTTTCAAAACAAATGTTGCTTCTGCTCCCATTGTAGATACTATTATTGAAGTGTTGTCGGTTTCTTTAAAAAAGTATAATCAGCTACAAGTTATCTCTAGTGGGCATACCGATACGAAAGGTGCAGATGCCTATAATGAGCAATTATCTAAAGCAAGAGCCGAAACAGGTAAAACACTTTTAGTAAATAAAGGTATTGCTACCAATAGAATTGAGATTAAATGGTATGGCGCATCTGATCCAATTGCTAGTAATGAAGACGAAGCTGGTAGAGCGCAAAATAGAAGAACAGAGTATATTTTATACCAGAAATAAATAAAAATGTATAACACAATAAAAAAAGCGAACCATGGTTCGCTTTTTTTTATTTCTTCCAATTATTTTGATTAATATGTTGGATTTGAATAATGACATCATATTTACTTTTTATATAGCTAGCCATTTTTTCTGTGGCATATACCGAACGATGTTGGCCACCGGTACAACCAAAATTAATACTTAAATACTCAAAACCTCTATGCATATAATCTTCAATGCTTATAGAAACTAAAGAAAATGCATCGTCTAAAAATGCGAGCATATGGGTTTCTTCTTCCAAAAATTGCTTAACGGCGATATCTAAACCACTTTGTTTTTTGTATTGTTCTTGTCTTCCCGGATTTAATATACCTCTGCAATCAAATACAAATCCACCGCCATTTCCATGTTCATCTTTAGGGATGCCATTTTCTTTGTATGAAAAACTATTTAATTCAATAGTTAATTTTTGCTTGTGTTGAGTAGTGATGGTCTGATATCGTTTTTGAATTTCCTCGCTGCAAAGGGTTTCTAGTAATGACCTTAACTCTGGGTAGGCAGGTAATGATGGATTGTCAGACAAAAAGCTTTCTAAGTTTTTTAAGGCTGGCGCTATACTTGAAATAAAATGTGGTTTCTTTTCAATGAGGCCTCTAAAACCATAGGCCCCTAATACTTGTAATAGTCTCAATAAAACAAATTGCAAGTACCCTCTTCTAAAATGCATTTCATCCATTTTAGAAATAGGTAGTGCATTCATACTTTGTATATAACCATTCAACAATTCCTCTTTCCATTTGTTTGGCAACTGTGCTTTCGCTTGCCATAACAATGATGCAATATCGTATTGTGCAGGCCCTTGCATACTGCCTTGGTAGTCGATTAAATATAACTTGCCTTCATGCACCATGATATTTCTACTCTGGAAATCTCTATACATAAGCATTTGTGGCTGCACCCTACCTAAATCTTTAGATAGTTCTTCCATTTCGCTAATTAAAAGCTGTTTGTTATAAAACACTTTTTGCATATCAGCGAAATAGTATTTAAAGTACATGAGGTCTTGAAAAATAGCTTTTTCATCAAATTGTTGTGTAGAGAAACATTGTTTGTAATCTACTTCTCTACCGGCCAACCATTGTACTTTAGCTAAGATTTCTAAACTATTATGGAATTGTTTTTTTACCTCTTCCGTTAATCCTTCCTTCATTAACAAATCAAACAAAGAGGTATTACCTAAATCTTGTTGTAAATATGTTTTTCGATCCTTACCCTTTCTATATAAAATAGGTATAGAAATATTATGCTTTTTAAATAATTCGGTAAAATAAAAATATGTATTGTTTTCTGCTGTATTGGGATTGTAGGTACCAATTGCAGAATGGTTATCATTACTCAATCTAAAATATCTTCTATCAGAGCCAGAAACAGGCAATGATTCGATAGTGTTTGCTTCACTTTCAAATTCTTGTTCAAATAATTTTTTCAGTTGGTCTATGATAGTGCTTGTGCTTACAGTCTTGGTCATGGTATATTTAAGGTACTATATTATAATAATTACTTGTATTGTTTTGATAAATATCAGTCCAGTTATCGGTTTTTAAATCGACTACAATTACTTCGGCTGTTGCAAGTTCTTTGTAAATAGGTGCTTGAGTTAATCTATTTGCAAATTCGCTTATGCCAGGGTTGTGCGCAATCAAACATAGGGTTGCTATAGAATTATCTGTCATAGCAATAGCATCATACAAATAGGTTGCACTACACAAATAAAGCTGATTATCTGCTTCCAGCTCTATTACATAACCCAAATGAGTAGCTAAATGTTCTGCAGATTGTTGAGTTCGCTTTGCTGCACTGTAAAGAACTTTATCAATTTTAATTTCTTGTTTCGATATTTTTTTAGCTACTGATGCTATTTGGCTTAATCCAAATGCACTCAATCCTCTTTCAAAATCATTTTTGTGATCCGTTGCTTGAGCATGTCGTATTAATACTAATTGTTTAATCATGCTTTTTGTAATATTGAAGACGTGTACTTGTACCGTCGAATACTGCATAGCTATCAAATCGTATCCAATCGCCCAAGTTGATATAAACACTACAATCATTAATTGGATATTCAAGAGCTAAATGTCGATGTCCAAAGATAAAATAATCAAAGTGATTTTTTTCAATTGTGGACAAACAAAACTGCACCAACCATTCTTTTTCAGCGCCTTGAAATTGTTCTTCACGACCTTCACCATGTTTGGCCCCCAATTGGCTAAACCAATTAGCAATAGCAATACCAGTATCTGGGTGTATCCGTCTATATAACCATTGCAACGTTCTATTGGTCATTATCTTTTTTAGAAATTTATATCCGCTATCTCCAGGGCCTAAGCCATCGCCATGACCAATATAAAATTCCTTTTGATTGTAGCTTCGCTCTATAGGTTGGTGATGAACAGGAATACCTAATTCAGATTCAAAATAATCGCGCAGCCATAAATCGTGATTGCCGGTAAAAATTTCTATTTGAATTCCCTGATCTTTTAATTGAGCTAATTTTCCAAGAAAACGTATATAGCCTTTAGGCACCACTTGTTTGTACTCAAACCAAGTATCGAATAAATCGCCTACTAAAAATATAGTATGTGCTTTAGGGGCTATTTCATCTAACCAAGTACATATTTTTTTTTCTCTTAATATGCTGGCGCTTTGATTGGGAATTCCCAAATGAAAATCAGAAGCAAAATAGATATGTTTACCCTCAGGTAATTGCATGGTTCAATTATCGGTTTATTTGTTTGCAAGTTACTTCAAAAAAACCACTAAAATTTGTTATTATTTTTCGAATAATATAAAAAATGATTACTTTAGAGTACACAAATGTTTGTGCATATTTAAAAACCATTATTCACCAATTAAAAAAACAAGCTATGCTAAAAATGACGCTTATCGGCCATATTGGCCAAGATGCCACTAACACAGATGTGAATGGCAAAACGGTAACTAATTTTTCTGTTGCTCATACAGAAAAGTACAAAGACAAAAATGGTATTGAACAAAAAAATACTACATGGGTAAATTGTAGTATGTGGGAGCGTGAAAAGTTAGCGCCTTATTTAAAAAAGGGCACACAAGTATTTATTGAAGGTACACCAGATGCGCGCGCCTATCAAAGTAAAGAACAAGAATTGAAATCAAGCTTAGATTGTCGTGTGCAAACTATTCAATTATTAGGGGGAGCACGAAAAGAAGGCGATAACAGCGCTACTGATGCGCATGATGATTTGCCTTTCTAAAATCGTTCTTCTATACCCAATCCAAAAAGTGCATAATCGTATTTAACAGGATCGGCACTACAAAACTGACGAAGCTTGGCTGTAAGTAATGTTGCAGCTTGCCAGTCAGTTTTTTTTGTGTCTAATAAACCAAATCGATTGGCTACGCTAGCTACATGAACATCTAGTGGGCATATCAATTGCTTCATTTTTATGGTTTTCCATATTCCAAAATCTACTCCAGCCGCATCTTTTCTTACCATCCATCGCAAATACATATTAATACGTTTACAAGCACTTTTTTTAGCAGGACTAGCAATGTGTTTTTTTGTTCGTACAGGATGTTCTATGGAAAAAAATGCATCATGAAAATGTATTAATGCATTGCAAACATCTGCTTCTTGTTTAATATTGGGACTGATAAATAAGGATTCTAAACTTTCATGATGTTGATAATGAACATGAAGGCGTTCGATAAAATATAATAAATCGGTTGCATTAAAAGTTCTATGTGCAAATTGCAACATCTTTTTTAAATCCTCATCTGTATGGTGTAGTATAAAAGTATGTGGATCGTTATCCATCCAATCTAATAGTTTATTGCAACTATTAATAATACTCTTTCTATTGCCCCATGCTAACACTGCGGCAAATAACCCTGCAATTTCTATATCTTGTTTTTTACTAAATCGGTGAGGTATAGCTATTGGATCGGCAGCAATAAAATCAATTTGGTTATAGAGTTTAACCCGATTGTCTAACAAGGCTTTTAATTGCTCATCAGCATGCTGCATTAGAATATCCCTAAAAATTTGTTTCTTAAAACTCGCACTTTCAGCATTCTTATATCTTCAAATGGTCTATCAGCAGCATTTCTTGATCGCATAGCAATAGTATCTAATACTTCCATACCTTTTATTACTTCTCCAAATACTGTATAATTGCCATCTAAAAAAGGAGTGCCTCCAAGTGTTGTATATACCTTTCTTTGTGCTGCAGTAAATACACGATTGGTTTTACTACTAATGGTATTGAGCTGCTCTTCTGTAACTACTTTTCCTACCACTATATAAAATTGACAAGCACTCGATTTTTTTTCAGGATTATTGTCTCTTGCCATACCTAGTGCCCCTCTTTTATGATAATTAACTGCATTAATTTCTGCAGGTACTAAATAGTTTAAATCACCATCGCCTAATTGTTTGTCTGGACCTGCATGTTTAGAATCCGGATCTCCTCCTTGAATAACAAAAGAAGGAATTACTCTATGAAACAAGGTGCTGTCAAAATAATGTTCACGGCATAGTTTTATCAAATTTGCTGAGTGTAAGGGTGTATTATCATAGAGTTTTAAAATGATAACTCCATAATTGGTCTCTATTTTTACAGTTTCATTTTTGGCAAAAGCGGAAACCATACATAAGCTGCAAAATAGTATAAGAAGGATATGGCGCATAGAATAATTTTTGAAAACAATATTACATATTTTAGTTTAAAAAGGATATAGATTACCAACTAATTCTAGGTTTAGTTTATGGGTATTATTGTATCTTTGCCCCTCTTATGAATTTGCAAACCCTTCAAGGGATTTATCAAAATGACATCCATGTAAAACAAATGGTGGCAGGTCTTTCTGTGCCTAATGAGCCATTTCGATTAAGTATAGAAAATAGTAGGGGCAGTTCCTTTAGTTTTATTTTTACTGCCGTATGGCAAGCCTACGAGGGCAATCATGTAGTAATAGCCAATGATAGAGAAGAAGCAGCTTATTTACATAATGACATAGAGCATCTATCTCACGCTTTAGATATTTGTTATTTTCCAGATTCGTATAAAAGGGCCGGCAATTTTCATGAGTTGAACAGTAGTCATGTAATGCTCAGAACAGAAGCACTTACAAAATTTAGTCATCCACAAACGCGTAAAAAAGTACTAGTTACCTACCCAGAAGCCTTATTTGAGAAAGTGGTAGACCCCTCTACATTATCCAAAAATATGATTCCCATAAAAGTGGGTCAATCTTTGGATCTTTTATCGCTATTCGAACGATTAGTAGCATTAGGTTTTAAAAGAGAAGATTTCGTTTTTGAGCCAGGACAATTTGCCATGCGTGGAGGTATATTAGATTTATATTCTTTTGGTAACGAACATCCTTATCGTATAGAATTATTTGGTGATGAAGTAGATAGTATTAGAATTTTTAATCCGGAAACCCAATTGTCAGAAAGAAAATTATTGCAAGTTTCTATTTTACCAAACATTGAAACCAATTTTGAATCGCAACAAAAAATATCTTTATTAGATTATTTACCAGCTAATACTTGTTTTTGGATAAAGGATGTAGCCTATACGTATCAAAAATTAGATGCTATGGAGCGCGCATTACCGGAGCAATTAGCTATGCAGCCGGTAGCAATAGATAAAGAAGATAATTGGCTACGTAGTATTGATATTCAAGATTTTGAAACAGCAGACAATTGGTTATTGGGCATGCAACAACGTTCTATCATTGAGTGGTATCATAAAGATATAGCTAAATTGCTTGGAATAGATCCAGTACCGTGTATTAGCTTTGCAACAGAAGACCAACCCGTTTTTAATAGAAACTTTTCTCTCTTAATTCAAAACATTCAATCTTATATTGCTAAAAACTATCAGGTTTTTATTTTCGCTGAAAACAGTAAGCAATTGGAGCGTCTGAGAAGTATTTTTGAAGATTTAAAAGTTAGTATTGTTTTTCATCCTATTCCTATCGCAGTAAGTAAGGGGTTTATCGATCATCAGAAAAAAGTATTGGTCTATACCGATCATCAGATTTTTCAACGCTATCATAAATTTAAAGTAAAGCAAGCCTACACTAAGGGAAAAGCTATAACCATGCGTGCTTTGCGTGAACTGCAGCCTGGTGATTATGTATCTCATATCGATCATGGAGTTGGCGTATATAGTGGATTGCAGAAAATTGAAGTTAATGGCAATATGCAAGAAGCCATTAGAATTATTTATAGAGATAACGACGTGCTCTATGTTAATATAAACGCACTCCATAAAATAACAAAGTATACTGGTAAAGAAGGTACTAAACCCAAAGTAAATAAATTAGGAAGTGATGCTTGGGATAAACTAAAAAATAAAACCCAAAAACAAGTAAAAGAAATAGCTACCGATTTAATCAAACTCTATGCTAAGCGTAAGGCAACACAAGGGTTTTCGCATACGCCGGATAGTTATTTACAAACAGAATTAGAGGCTTCCTTTTTTTATGAAGATACGCCCGATCAAAGTAAAGCTACCATAGATGTGAAACGCGATATGGAATCACCTTCGCCTATGGATCGATTAGTATGTGGCGATGTTGGTTTTGGGAAAACAGAAATTGCAATTAGAGCAGCGTTTAAAACCGTTGCGGATAGCAAACAAGCGGTTGTATTAGTACCCACCACCATTTTAGCATATCAGCATTATCAAACCTTCAAAGAGCGATTAAAAGAGTTTCCATGCACCGTAGATTATTTAAATAGATTTAAGTCTGCAAAAGAAAAGAAAGAAACAATTAAAAAAGTGGCCGAAGGTAAAATAGATATACTTATTGGCACACATGCGGTAGTTGGAAAGGATGTGAAATTTAAAGATTTAGGTTTGCTTATTATTGATGAGGAGCAGAAATTTGGGGTAGCAGTAAAAGAAAAATTACGGGAGCTGAAGGCCAATGTGGATACCCTAACATTAACGGCTACGCCTATTCCCCGTACCCTTCAATTTTCATTGATGAGTGCCCGCGACTTGAGTATCATTAATACACCGCCACCCAATAGACAGCCAGTACATACAGAAATTGGCGTATTTGATGAGCAGCTTATTCGTGAGGCTATTTATTTTGAAGTAGAACGAGGAGGACAAGTTTATTTCATTCATAATCGTGTACAATCTTTACCAGAAATGGTGAAATTGATTAAAAATTGTTGTCCAGATGTAGAAGTTGGCATGGCCCATGGGCAAATGGAAGGACATCAATTAGAACAAGCACTTTTTGATTTTATAGATAAAAAATTTGATGTATTGTGCTGTACCAACATTGTAGAAAGCGGTGTAGACATTGAAAATGCTAATACAATTATTATAACGAATGCCCATCAATTTGGATTAAGCGATTTGCATCAATTGCGTGGTCGCGTGGG
>CAIWHF010000087.1 GCA_903912405.1 uncultured Bacteroidota bacterium
CATCCCAAAAATCGTCGTAATCACCCGACAAGATATTTAAATCATTAAAACCAAGTGCAACATAAAAATAGAAATAATCATCGTGCCCTTGTTTATAATACGCACAATACTGTTCTAATATTTGCAAGGCTTCCTGCTGAGAAATTGCACCTGTAGGAATAAACAGCGTATCCTTTAAATCTCTAGCAATAAAAACCATATCTAAAGCATGTCCATTGGCTACCAAACTTAAATAGCGCACATAGTCTTTTAAAAAGGCTTTCAGATGCTGACTTGAACTACATACACTAATAAACGATTGACCATATACCTGATCGATGCTGCCTTCTATTTTAGCGTCACCAATTGATAACGAAATAACATAGCGCTGCTTTTCAAAACCCATACGATGCTCTTGAAAGCGTGCGCGAAGGACCTCCGTGTCGTTTAGTAAAGCTGTAAAGGCTACTATACCCATATTGTGCAAGGGCAATTTTCCTTGTTTTTTAGCTTGATAAAAATAAGCTTTCGCAGCTGCTTCGTCTAAATAAACACAAGCATCTTGCAGAGTCCATGTTTCCAACTTATCTAATTCGAATAGTTCATGGTCTTGCAGCAACACTTCTTCTTCATGGTAATAAACATGAAGCTGTTTATTTAAATAAAGCTTAGCTGGATTTTGAAGGAATTTTCCAATATCATCAATCGCAATAGTTGTAAAATCAAATATATTTTTATGCAGGGATGTTGCAGGTATGACGATACCTGTTTTATATCTATTGTCGGGCAGATAATTTAGCAAGCCTCCATCTGGATGATATTGATGACTAAAATTATGAAGTGGATGAATAGTAACCCATTCTTTTCTAAAACCATCGGTATCGTGGCCATACCCACGCGCTATATAATCAATCAATTCATCTACCAATGATGAGGAAGGTAAAGCCGCACCATCCTTGGCATTCACCGCCAAATAACTGATGTACAAATACTGCTGGGCTGACAGCAGGGTTTCTAAAAATAGATGTTTATCATTATTCTTCACATTCCTATCGCCTGGTTTCCAATGTTGTAATAAACTAAAGCTAATAGCTGTTTCTTTACGAGGAAACTTATCGAAATTCATACCTAACATAGCCACTACTTTAAAAGGGATGCTCCGCATGGGCACCATAGAGCAAAAGGTAATGCCACCGCGCATAAAGGAAGCCGCTTTTTGGGCTACTTGTAAGCGTTTTAAAAAACTATATCTAAACACATCAAAGCTAATGGTAACATTGGCACCGTCTTCTATCAATAATAACGATTCTGTAAGTTGAATAAACTTAGCATATTCGTCATCCTCCCCTTCTCCCGCTACGATGATCATATCATCTACTAATTCTTGCACATAAACAGCCCATTCCGCAATGGTTTTATCTTGCAATCTAGCCTCCATTTTTCGTTGTAGTACCTGCACAAAATAAACCAATCGAACGGCCTCGAATGCATCATTGCCTTCTATGGTATTAATTGGCGTAAAAGTATCTACTCCATCATTCACATCGAGTTCGCCACTCATACAAATGCCATAGAGCAATCGCTTTAGTCCGTAGTTCCATGAAATCGTTCTTGTTTCATCTGCTACCCTGCCATCTTTACTATAAATAATTCCAGCTTGTCGGATAAGCGTTCTGAATAAAGAAAGGTCTTCCAACTTAAAACGCTTTCTTATTAATGGCGCATCTAGTAATTGTAATACAGCCTCTGCTTTGAAATGATGTGTATCAAAAAGCAATAAAGCTTCTAAGGTATTAAATAGGGTTACGCCAGAAGTATACGATTCGTCGGCTATTGTATAAGGGATTCTATATGGGGCATTACCAAAAACAGCGTGGATATATGGAGCATAAAGATCTACATCGCTCAGCAAAACCACAATATCTTTAGGGGCCAATGTAAGTTGTTGTTGATCTATTAAAGAAAGTAAATAATTATAAAGTACTTCTACTTCTCTAACGGGTGTAAATGCCCCATTAATTGTTATAGAACCATCTTTGATATCATTTTCTGTAAGGATATTGCGTTCAGTCGATGCTGCATTATTATATATATCTGCTTGTATTTTCTCTAGTAATCGTTGGGGATTTGTTATGGGAAGGACTGCTGAAGTATCATATTGATTTACGAATTCATCTTGATCCATCAATAAGCCAAAGGACTCTTTAATTAAGGCACCCCAATTCATTAACAGATCATTACCTACGGAATAATGCATAGGCAGCGCTTTAGTGATGCCTTTTTTCTGCAATAGTCGAGCGATTTGTTTTTCCGACTTATCATCTAGCCACCACTGCTCTGGAGAAGGATTTACGAGATATAAATGAATAGCCATAAATTGAGCAAGTGCATGATAAATTTGTAAATAAAAAGGCGTTATTACAGCTATACCAAAAATATATAAGGCGGGTATTTTATTAGTAATTAATTGTTGACTTGCTTCGTTTTTTAATTCATTTAATAAAGCTGTAGCCGTATCTGTTCTATCCTGAAAATGATCCGATACATGCTCTTTGATAGAAATCCAAAGCCATTGTTGCCAATCTTCTACAGCATGTCCTTTGCTATGCGCATTCCATTCTTGAATAGTGGCATGTCTGTAAACTTGATATTGATCAAACAAATCGGTTAATTCATCTGTTAGCGCTATGCGTTTGATATCATTGTTATGATAGTAGCTTGCAATCTGAGGATAGGCCTGTTTAAATTCGGTCGAATTAAGAAGACGGTAAATAGACCAACGGATTATTTCATTGGTTAAAATTGCTTTACCAGATGGCATACAAAGTTTGCACAATGTAGTAATGATATCATTGGGCTTATTAAACTGAATATGAGCCGCAATACCATTTTCAATAGCAAGCTGTTGTTTCAGCCAACTGTTCATACCTTCTGTTTGTGTAATTACCCATTGAGGCGTAAATGGGTTTTGGTCCGTCTTTTGCAACGCAGTTGCTAATTGCAAAGACAAAGGTTGCAAACTGTTTGAAACATTTAAAAATATACTCATACACTACCCTCCTCTGGTTTTAAACCCTCCATCCTATTTTTAATTCCGGAGATCCGATGCACACTTGATTGCGCTGCTTGCATAATAGTAGTTGTAGCACCAACGATTACAAGCTTTGATTTTGCTCTTGTTATCGCTGTATACAAAAGTTCTCTTGTTAGCAAGGGCATATCAATACCTTGCGGCAATACGAGCATTACCTTATCAAATTCAGAACCTTGACTTTTATGAATGGTCATAGCATAAACGGTTTCATAATTCGACAAGTACGCTGGTAGCACCGATTTTAGGGTGCCATTACCCGCATCAAACCATACTTTTAATACACCTGCACCATCAGCTCTTATGATACCAACATCGCCATTAAACAAGCCCAGATCATAACTATTTCTAGTAACCATAATAGGCTTATTTTCGTAAAATTCAGCATCCGGTTTTAATAAGTTCATTTTCTTTAACTGCTCTTCTATAATTTTATTTATAGTATACAATCCTTGAGCACCAGCCCTTACAGCAACTAATATGCGCTGTTCATTAAATAAACGCAATGCTTTTGCTATATCCGGCTCTTGCAAATAGGCCGAATAAGCTTTTGCAATTTCTTCAATTGCTTCTTTTTTCAACTCATCATAAAACACTATTTGATCATCTGGCACACTAATGCATGCTTGCAATGCATCAAGATTACTTGTAATCACAGCGCGACTCAATTTTCCAATAGCGCCCATGCTATTAAAACGATGGCTATACATGAGTTCTAAAATATGACTAGAAAGCAGCGCAGGCTGTTGTGTTATATGTTTACTTGTAAGACTTCGAGGTTGATCGGTAATAAATTGATTGATCCATTGTATTTGCTCCTCCCTAAACTGATTTAGCTGCGGTAAGCTTGCACATAAATCGCCCAATAGACTACCCGCCTCTACAGATGCCAGTTGATCTTTATCCCCTAGTAACAGTATTCGAGTATGAGGCGCCAAGGCATCTAGTAATTTTGCAAACATGGGAAGATCGATCATAGAAGCTTCATCTACAATTACCCAATCGTATGGCAAAGTATTGCTAGCATGATACTTAAATGTAACAGTATCTTTACGATAGCCCAATAAACTATGGAGCGTACTTGGCTGAAGACCATCAATTTTTTGCTTGGTGTTAACTGAGTAAGGCAATACACTATTTTTAAGGGCATCGTGCATGCGCATGGCAGCTTTGCCAGTTGGTGCAGCCAACGCGACCTTAACATGAGGTTGCCACTCGAATAATAAAATAAGTAATTTAGCTAAGGTAGTGGTCTTACCCGTACCTGGACCGCCCGTTATTATAGAAAAATTATTTAAGAGCGCTTGCAAAACAGCTACTAATTGCCAGTCTGTCTGTTCTTCAATGGGCGAGCCTTGTATAGCATAAGTAGCTTGAAGGGATCCTATCAACTCGCGCAAAGCTATAAGTGCTACTTGACGATCATGTAATGCTGTTGCTTCTTGTTGAATAAGTGCTGTTATCTTTTCAACACAAATTGTTTCGTATATAAAATAGCGTTGCAAATACAGTGCGTCGTTATAAAAAACAAAAGGTGTATGGAGTGTTGTTGGTGATGTACTAACTAATTGTTTGTTTTCCAAAACCTTAGCAATGGGCGCAATTTCAGTATACGGCGTAGTGCCTTCAAAAAGCGTAGGATCCAACAAGTCGATACAAATATTACCCTCCGCCAACTTTTTAGATAATACATAAGCATAAGGCCATATATTCCTATCATCAAAAAATTCGGCAAATTGCCTATGTACGTCATCAGTTATAAACATGGTTGATATTAACTTAATAGTTGCGCTTTGAAATCTATTAATTTGCATTGCCATTTCCAAATTGCAATAAATATGGAATTGAAACAAATGAAACTTTATCCAATTTATTTATGGGCGGCTAATACTCCTAA
>CAIWHF010000088.1 GCA_903912405.1 uncultured Bacteroidota bacterium
GTAGAGGCTCATACTAAAACAACAACTATTTGGATGGCTTTCTACCTATAATAGAAATATTAAAATAACGAGAAGGTCTAGCCTTTACATCTTCTAGCAGCGCATGAAGTGAGATCACAGATTTATTCATATTGTCATACATCTCCTTGTCATTAAATGCTTTCCCAATAGCGCCTTCACCTTTATTGACTTTCTGCAACATTACATGCATAGCGTCTAAAGAATTTTGCAAATCTTGAATAGTTTTATCAATGGGTGCCGCTGCTAATTTTTCAGAAAGTAAATTAAAATTCTTTAGTGTTCCGGCCAATTCATTATTTTGATCAGATAGTGTTTTTGTAAAATTATTAGTATTAGTAATGATAGCTGATATTTTACTAGATTCTTTATCTACAGATCCTGCAATATGCTCTATATGTTCTAAACTAGACTTCAAGGTGCTAATACTTTTTTGGATATCATTCTTAGTATTATCATTTAGCGTACTATTTAAATTTTCTAGTAATACATTCAACTTCATCATCACTTTTGCAATCTCGTTTGCTATTGGATTAAATTGCGACGACACATTCTCCATCAGGCCACCTTCTACAATAGATGCTATTGGCGAACCTGGCTCTATATAAGTTGTTTCATTAGTTATTTGCAAGCTGATCGCTTTAGTGCCCAACAAGTCGGCAGACACTAATTTAGCAACAGAATTTGTGGGTATTTGAACCGATGGATTTATAGCCAACACAACTTTTACTTTACCATTTGGAGCGAGTGATATTGAGGCTACTTTCCCAACAGAAAAACCTTTTATTTGAACTAAAGAAGAATTTTGCAATCCTTGAACATTGTCATAATAACAAGTGTATTCCTCAAAATCGTAAAACAAACTCGTGCCTTTAAGAAAATAAAAGCCAACAAAAAATATAAGTAAAGCAGCAGCGGTAAGAATTCCTATTTTTGCTTCTTTAGAAAATGTCATAAGTTGAAGATAATTTATTCAAAGTTACAAAAGTAAAATTAGCATATACCTCTTTCTCACTTTTTATGATATAATTAATTAAAAATCGTAGCCTAAGGAAAAATAAACCACTGGTTTTGCTCCACCATCAGAATTCCATGCAGCATCTAAACGCATATAATAACCCCAAAGGGTAGTTCTTAAGCCAGCCCCCATACCAACAGCCAATCCGCCATTCCAAGGTATTTTAAATTGTGTACTAACTCCATTAGCACTAGCATTAAATATTTTCGAATCATTTACAGCATCGGGCAATAGGCCATTCCATGCTGATCCAGCATCACAAAATAGAATTCCTTGTAAATTTCGTACAAAATCTAATTTTGATGGATAAGCCATCAGCGTATTCGTGATAGGTATTCTAATTTCTGCATTCATCAACGCATACGTATCTCCATTTCTTCCATTTTGATTGTAGCCTCTTAAATTGGTAACTAAAGATTGAAACATATAATTGTCAGTAGTAGAAATTGTTGTATTGGTATTGAAGTTGGAGCTGATTTGATTATCTACACCTCCTAAGAAGTAACATATTTTATGATCGCCATAAGAATGCGCACCGGCTAAACGAACGGCATAAATAATATTTTTATAAACTTTTTGATAGGCTCTAAAATCAAACCCCATATTCCACAATTTACCTTTTGGACCGTTTAATTGATTCATAAATTCAACATAGAATTTATATCGGTATCCCAATCGAATATTTTTTAGTACCGTTTTACTATTATCAAAAACATACTCTACTTTTCCAGTAATCCAATTGGTATTAGAAGCTGGGGTATGTAAAAAGGATAAACTATCACTTGCTTTATAATTCAAATTATCATTCCTAAATCCAAGATTTGTTCTTAACGATTGTATTTTGTCAAATGGATGATTCCAATACCCTTGCAATATAGAGCTTACTGATTTTCCTATTAAATTATTATTGGTGAATAACAGCACACTTTGAGGTACATAATACGTGAAGATATCTTTATTGAGCTGATAATATTTTTTGGTATAACTAAAATAGGATGCCGTTCTAACACCTGTAATGCCCCAGTCATTTCTTCGTTTAAGATTGTCATAGGATAAAAAATAAGTGAAGCCTGCTAAATTAGTGGGCAATCTAAACCCGCCAGTAAACTGATGATTTTCTAAAACATCTTTTATACTAGCTGTAAGCATAGCGCCTAAATCAGGATTGGAAAAAGAATTGCCATTTGTAGCAACAGTTTGATATTTATTAAATAGAATGCTATTGTCCATTTTTGCTGAAACAAAATCGGCATGAAAATTCAATAAATAGGGCTCTGCTTTCATTTTAACAAAAAAACTATCGGTGTTATCAATGGTTGTTTTGTTTTTTTGCTTGATCGAATCTAGTTCTTTCTCAAAAGCTATAGCATCTTCGAATCCAGTATAAATAATATCACCAGATTTTAATAATGCTACATTATGTATTCTGTCGCCTCCATCTACATCTGCTCTCGCAGCCTCCATCAAAGTGTCTAATTGATAGTTTTTAAAAAAAATAGTTTTATGTATATCCGTATCAAGTTGTTTTAAGGTAATCAGTGGTAATGCATAAGAGTAAATTGCATGTTCTTGATTGCTTCTAACCACTTCAAAAACCTTATCCGTAGTATGGCTATATCCATGAAACATAATACTCTTAGAATAATTTGTAATGGGAAAACTTACCGCCGAATCATAATTTTTATAGTCTCTTGCAAAATCTATAATATACTTGTTTTGCACACCACTTCCATTATACAAATAAGCAATTTGTTTCTTCCCGAATTGTATAGGTTGAGAAACCGATCCAACTTTATAATTGGTTAATGGCAATAAGTTTGGGCGCTTTGTTTTAGTATCGTAAAAAAACAGATTTTTAAACCCTGTTGGCATTTTATTCACTTCTTGTTGCACGACCAAATTTGGAGCTGTTCTGTTCGATGAGAAAACAATCCCTTTCCTATCACCACCACTTAGCATTACGGGCTCTATATCATCCCAAATATCATTCGTTAATTGACTAACCAAACTTCGCTTTAGAGTAAGTACAAATAAATCAGATTGACAATTTTTAATAGCCGAAACAATTAACTGATTATCGTCTTCCATAAAACTTAAGTTTAATATCCGATCAAAGCACTTAGGTTTTATTACAAAATTTTCAATTTTTGCTTTCAGCGAATTATATACCTTAATGCGTAACTGATTTTTCTTTTTGTATAAGATCGCTAATTTCAAACCTGTATTAGACCATGTCATAATAGGATAATTAGGATCTTGCTGTTCATTATAATCCAGCTTGCCTAATGACACTAATTGTCTCACCGCTTTATTCCCATTGGTATATTGCAGATTTACACTGTATACCCCTCTGTCGTAAGAAACAAACGCAACATCAGTACCTCTAGAAGAAACTGCCACTTGCTTTACTACAGCATTTTTATTTTTCAACGCTACATCAAACTTTTTCCTATTACTATCAATAGCTTTTTGCAACAATGCATCTTTAGCATAGACTTCATTAAAATAAGTTAATACACTCTTATAAACAGCTGTAATAGGCTGTGCAAGCGTGAGCTTACTTGCTGCGTTTACTCCTTTTTCAGATTTTAAAGAAAATAAAAAA
>CAIWHF010000089.1 GCA_903912405.1 uncultured Bacteroidota bacterium
AAAGAATCCTAAAAGAAATAATAACCAACTTTGATCAAATAAATCTCCTTCTTCTTTTTTTTGAAATGAATCTAAGAAGCCACCTTGTTTTAAACCAAACTTTGTATAAGCATCTCTAAGAATACTTAATATCCACCTTTCATTAAAATGATTAGTTATATGAAATGTTTGAGGACTCCTTCCTTGTAAGCCTTTAATGTATGCCTTAGTTTCAACGGCAAGTTTAGTTTGAATAAAAGCATACATTCCTCTTTCATTAATGTCATGCCTTCTTCTCCAAGCTACTCGATACATTTCTTCGTTTACCATTTTTTGTCTTTAAAGATGCGTTCTATTTTCTTTCGATCGGAATGCTTCTTGTAATCCATGTATGAAGAAAAGACTCCAAACCAAAAGATGCTTGTAAGTGAAATTGCCGTTACAATTATTTCAATTAAATCCATATTTAATCATCTTCATCCATCACCATAGAACCTACGGCCGTTGGATCAATATTTAAGCTACCTAAAGGTACTTGATTAGAACGAATATAAACTTGTTGCATAATTGGATCATTAGTTGGCTCAAAGTCCATAAACACACGTTTTTCATCTTGTGTAAGAACACCATCTAATTTCTCAAGGATGGTTGCAGCATCCAAGAAGTTTTGCTTCATTTCGGGATAAGCATCCACATCAAATCTTAATACATATTGTGATGGATTAATGCTTAATGGTTCGGCAAGCCAAGCCAATAACTTTTCACAAATCTTAGATTGTAAAGGTACAACGCAATTAATAATCATTCTACGAATAAATTGTGCCAAGTTACTTTCGGTCAAATTATCGGCATTCAAAAGTACATAAGGGTAATGCCATAAACGGCATAATTGCTCAGTAGATAATTTAGATATTGCTCTAAGGTCTAATTCCAAGTTATTAGTCGATAATTTCAAATAACCCATTTTAGAGTTACTAAATGCAATACGACCTTTTTGTGATGAATCGTATATCTTACCATAAACCTTATCTTGGTAATCGGCTTGTTGAACGGCATCTAAATCTTCAACATTATTATCATCTTTGTATAATACCCCAACCGCACCTCTTGTTTCAAAGTTCTCAATTGCTACTTCCTCCCCACTATTTGCTTTTTGAAGAACTCTTGAGCCAGCGGTTAGAGGCGATAGACCACGATGAATAGATGTTTGATTAGAATAAGATGGATTAAATGTTCTAAACGATAAAAAGAATTTAGGGTCAATTATATCGGAACCAGTAGAGATCATTTTATAACCTACAATCTTTTTATATCCTTCGGTAACGATTGTATAATCAAATGGTGGCACAACGTGGAGGCGAGCAATCTTACCTTTGGTTAATGGGTCTTCCTCTGCCCAAATTCCAACATCACCTACAAGTAAATACCAAGAAAATATAGATTCAAAAAATTCTTTAGTAGTTTGATACTTATTAGGCTCACGAAGTAGTTTTAAAATTGGATGTTCTTCAAGTTCTTTAAATTCCGCTTTTTTCTTAATGTTATTAGCCTCCATAATACTTCTATCGGTAGGTCTATTCATTAAAGCCTTGTAGCGGTTAACGGATGAAATTTGCATCTTTTGTGCTTGATACATTTCAAGTGGCACTTCGGTGGCTCGACCAGCGATATCACTTACGATGGCATAAACATCTACGTTCTTTTCGTAACCATCATTAATTGCACTTCTAAAATCACCATTATATAGTGAATATGTTTGGCCACCCATAAACATCCATTGTTTTGCGGATTGTATAACTTGAGCAGCTTTCTTACTACCAAAAAAATCAAATACTCCCATGTCTAAAATATTAATAGTTTTTTCTTTGAATACTTGGTATAAACCGCATATCTAATAGCATCTAAGGAGTGATTCCAATCATCTATCGGTTTATTAATGGGTTTTCCCCCAACCGTTAACCATTGATAATTATCAATCTCTTTTTTAATGTTTTTAGACCTTCGGGTATAATATACCTCATACTCTCTTAATTTACTTATTCCAGCATTAACGGAATCATTTCCCTTGACCGCTTTAACGACCTTGAGTCCTTCTCTACGCAATTCCTCAATTGACTTTGGATCGGCCGAATCGCAATAAATTTCATTTAACTTATCGGGATACAACTTAATCTTTTTTGCCAAATCGGAATTTGTTAATCCCTTATCGTAAATAACTTCGTCAAGATATAACTTATTTCCTAATTTAGCAATTCTAACTAATGCCGTAGGGTCATTAGAGAATCCAAAGTCAAGGCCACTAAAGATTACATCGGCATCTTTTGGAAAGAACTCACATGGTTGCCAATCATGATAAATTAAGGATTCATAACTTGGTTTAGGATTTTGTTGATAAAGTGACTCAAAAGTAAAAGGTTGATCCTTCTTGATCTTTAAAAGTTTTTCTAAAGAATGTTTTTCAGGCCACAAAGCATCCCCAACCTTACGATTATCGTAACTATTCTCGGCAGCTTCCCTAATTGCGGGAAAATCAATAATTGTCCAATCATCATCACGTTCAAGTAACCTACCCGCTAAATCATCATCATACCACCTTGTTTGAATAAGAACTTGTTTAGAATCATTGTGGAGGCGAGTTTCAAATACATCGGTGTACCAATTCCACAATTGTTCTTTAATAATATTACTTTGTGCCTCTTGTCTATCTTTTAACGGATCATCTATGATTCCGATGTCTACCGCCGTACCCGTTAATGATCCACCACGACCAACCGCTTTTAAATAACCACCCTCACCAACGGTTTGAAAAAACTCGGCGGTACGAATAGCCTCACCCTTACGTTCACTAATGCGAGAATCGGGGAATAAAGCCTTAAATTCCTCACTAACTAACCTACGTTGTATCTCACCACTAAATTGTTCGGCTAAGGTAGCATTATAGCTTGCTAAAGCTAACTTTAACTTAGGGTTCTTGCCTAAAAGATATGCGGGAAAACTTCTTGTTGATAATTCGGACTTTCCATGTTGAGGAGGCACGAATATCATCAACTTCTTTATCTTACCCTCATAAACCAAATCTAAATGTTCGGCAATTACTTTATGAAACCATTTCATATCATAATCGGGCTTAATATACTTTACAAAGTCACTAAACGATCTCCTCGAAAGTTCCCTCTTGTATATCTCTTTCTCTAATTCTTGATAATCTTTGTCGTATTTCATCATCGCTTAATAATCGTGGGTCTAAGGTATCTTCTCTAATCGTAACTTCATTAGTTATGGCTTGATTTGCTTTACCATGTTGGAACTCTAATAAAAATTGGGTATTCTTCATTTCACCATTCTTAATATCACCCAAGATGGCATTGGCGATTACGGCAATGAAGCCAGGAGTTTGAATGTCCATTGCTATCCTTTTAATCTCGGCAACGGACATTGAGTTAATTGAGGCAGCAACGGTGACAACATCACTCTTGGTTAACTTAACATGAAAAGCATCACCTACCTCCTCGATCACCTTTTTGATCATTCCCTTTGGCCTTCCATTAGGATTACCGCTAACACCCTTTTCAAAATGTTTAAGATTCTTTAAAGTATTGGGATGTACTTTACGTTTTTCCATAATTGTAGTCATTTATTGGTTTGGAAAAAATTGTATATTTTTTTTATGTGGTTTTAATTTTTACTTATTTTTTAACTATGGTGACACTATGTATAATACTAAGTATAATAATATAATATACTATATCTTTTCTTATTT
>CAIWHF010000090.1 GCA_903912405.1 uncultured Bacteroidota bacterium
ATTTTTATTTTCAGTTAAATAAGCTTTAGCTAAAACTAATGCATCTGCTTTATGTTGCACTAAATTAGTATTTAAAGCTTCCATTCTTAATTTATAAGAATTTGATTTTAAACAGGTATTCATTTCAACATCAGCAATAGGATGTTTCCATATATTCAGCAGCTTTAATGCAGCCGCTTTTACTAATAAGTTTTTAGTACTCATAAACAAATTAAAAACCGGAACCTCAAAACTATTCTGCACTACCTTATCTTGGTTGTTATCATTAATCGCATCCAAAACGAATAGCGCATAATCAGCAGAATCGTTGAGAGCATGCACTAGCACTTCTTTAAAACTACTATCCAAATTATGTTTAGCAATAAAATTTGAACAAAGTGTATCTAATGCAATAATTTTAGAAATAGGATTAAGAGGCGCTTCAAATTGCATGCTATAGATGGCTGGTGATTTTTTTTCTACAACAGTTCCAATTACTTCATGTTCATAATCGGGCACTACAAAAGCGCTTTCTGAACTTGCAGGAAGTAATATATCTTGTTTAGCTTGATTGATTTCAACAGCATGCTTAGAAACTTTATTATTTTCAATTAGGGCAAATGTCATAGGCAATCTATACACAAAATTTGGATCTTCATTTTTTTGTATCACATGAACTTTAATCTTTTTCAAGGAATCTATAAACTGGTAAGAAAAATTTACAGTTGGATGGCCGCCTTTCACATACCATTGATTAAAAAACCAAGTCATATCCTTACCCGTAACTTCTTCTACAGCCAATCTCCAATGATGATACTCAGCTGGCTTTAGCGCATTGCTAGTTAGGTATTTTTTAATGGATAGCTTGAATGCAGAATCACCAATTAATAAATGAAGATGACGCAAAATGGCACCACCCTTTTTATAGGTGATATGATCAAAAACATCTTCTCTACTTTTATAATAAACTCTGTACAACGGATCATCTACATAAGGAGCATACAGCAAATAATTTTGTAAATCTTCGTATGCTAATTTAGCAGCGAAATCTTTTCCATATTTATACGTTCTCCATAGCTGTTCGCCATAATTAGCAAAAGATTCATTTACGGTGAGGTGCGACCAAGATTCAGCTGTTACATAATCACCAAACCATTGGTGAAATAATTCATGCGACACAACATCTTCGTGATTAGCATCTGCATATGCAATACTATCTTGGTTCATAAATTCACCAAACAAACTAGCACTTGTGTTTTCCATAGCACCCGATACATAATCTCTCACTACGACTTGACTATACGTTTTCCACGGATACAAAACACCTGTGTACGAAGAAAAAAACCGCATCATTTCTGGTGTGTTTTGAAACATCATAGTAGCATAGGGCGCATAATCAGGCTCCACATAATAACGAACATCATTAGCTTGTTGAAACGAAGTAGTATGCACTGCGAATTTTCCAATGGCAAACATCATGGCATAAGGTTGTATCGGTTGATTCATTTCCCATACATCTTCACGCATAAACGGCTCAACAGCTTTTGACGTCAGTAATTTACCATTACTTAAGGTCTGAAACGAATCGGGTACCGTTAGCGCTATTTGTGTTGTAAATCGTTCATTGGGAAGATCGATAGTGGGCACCCAATGGGAATTGGATTCTGTTTCCCCTTGAGTCCAAACTTGAACCGGTTTGTTTTTAATTTTCTGACGATTGTTAATAAAATATAACCCTTTATCATCGGTAATAGCTGCGCTTCCGCCTTTAGGTGCTTTATTTGGATAAGCGGTATACTTCAAAGTCAAATAAATGGTATCTGCCAACGGAGATTCAAAATCAATGTTAATATGCAAAGAATCTGCCGTAAAATGCAAAGCCACATCACCGTGCTTACTATTTGCAGTAACACTTGTAACCTCCATAGACTTAGCATCTAGAACCAGTTGTTGAGTTGGATAAAAATAAGTCTTCAGTGTCAATACCGCTACCCCATCAGCACTTGCATTTTTATAATTAAATTGCAAGGCTACTTGAGTATGCACAATATCCCATAGTCGATCTGGCGTATACCTTGGCATTTCATTCGCTTTACTAGACTTTACCGAAACCGGATTTAAATTTTGTTCCACTGCATTTTTAGGCGTTGAACATTGTAAGAAAAACAGCGTGCTTATTACAAGCAATGCATTATAAAAACGAGCGTTCATAAATACTAAATTTTGTTTGTCTATTTGGAAATATAAAAATACTTTTACAAAAAATAAAGGTCATGTACAAAGTAAGCATACAAGGTAAAACATTTGAAATAGATGAAAAAGAAATTTCTAATAATAGTTCATTAAACATTAGTGAAATTTCCAATGATTTTTACCAAGTGGCTGCAAATGGCAAGAACTACACTATTATAGTTGACAAAATTGATAGCCAACAAAAAGAAATTACGTTGAAAATGAACGGCGAGAAAAAAGTGCTTCAAATTGAAGAGCCTATAGATGTTTTACTAAAAAATATGGGCCTTGATTTAAAAGCAATGCAAAAGGCAGAACCTATCAAAGCGCCAATGCCCGGCATGGTTTTAAAAATCCTTGTTGAACCAGGTCAACAAATTGAAAAAGGACAAGGTGTTTTGATATTAGAAGCGATGAAAATGGAGAATGTCCTTAAATCATCTACAGCAGCTACCGTAAAAGCAATAAAAG
>CAIWHF010000091.1 GCA_903912405.1 uncultured Bacteroidota bacterium
CAACGTGCATTTGTATTACCCATTTTAGTTGCGGGTATAGTTTTTACTATATTGAGTTTTAAAAAAGTTGGTATCAAATTATTTAAAACAACTACAAGTACTACTTTTTTAGATTCTACCTTTTCACCATTTTATTCGCAAATTCATACCTTTTATGATGGCACTTATTATTATGTAGAATCAAGAGGCATTCCAAAAACACATGAGATGATGGTAGGCATTTCTAATCATGGTTGGCAACAGCAAGTGCCCATTCCACAATGTTATATTGGTGCTAATGCTTGGCCTATTCCCTTGCACCCAGTAGTTGCTACTACACCTTTACCAGTAGATGCTATTCATTTTACGAGAGGAGCTATAGCCTTAGCAATAAATGGTGTGCCTATTTTTAATGTACATACTAATACAGGTGTTGATTCTTATGTTGACGGTCAATTAGATGCATACGGCGGACATTGTGGGAGAGCAGATGATTATCATTATCATATTGCCCCTCTTCATTTATATAATTATACAACAGAAACCATGCCTATAGCTTTTTGTTTAGATGGCTTTGCTGTTTATGGTAGCAAAGAACCTGATGGCACTGCCATGGCTAATTTAGACGTTAATCACGGGCATTACGGTTCAAATGGTGTATACCATTATCATGGCACCGCAACAGCACCCTATATGGTTGCAAATATGGTAGGTCAAGTAACAGAAGATACTACCCATCAGTTAGTGCCACAATCTAAAGCCTATGCTGTTCGTCCTGCACTTACACCACTGAGCGGAGCGCTTATTACCAATTGTAATCCCAATGCTAGTAATAATGGATATAATTTAATTTACACCTTGAATAATGTAGTTGATTCGGTTGTTTACTCTTGGGATTTAGCAGGTCATTATATTTTTAAGTTTTATACGGTTAGTGGTTTGGCTACTAATAACTACAATGGGTTTACGCAATGTATGGTGCCCTATACTACAAATGTGCAAACTATTAAAACTACTACCAATCAATTCTCCATCTATCCCAATCCAGCAAGAAGTGCTATTGCAATTTCTTTTGTTAATCCAATTGATGAGCATGAATTTGAATCTTTGACCATCATTAATAATCTTGGGCAAGAAGTTTATAAAACAAACAATTTTACACAAAATGTATCCGTAGCACATTTTATGCAAGGTACTTATATCATTCTAGTGAAACTTAAAAACGAACAATTGGTTAATCGATTTGTAATTCAATAGCGCTTATGAAAAAGTTGTTTCTATATGTAGTAATGATTTTGTTGGCACCAGTTATTACAGCACAGCCCGTGTTGAAGACAATGAAACGCTTGCCAGATACAGGAGAAAATACAAGTTATACCTCCACATTTGGTGAGGATAATGATTATACGATAAACGCTCCTTTTTTTTCAATATTGCCTTCAGGTGTAGTCGTTGATACGGTAACAGGTTTAATGTGGCAACAAGTAGATGGTGGGGAGATGACCATTGATAAGGCACTTGTTTATTGCGATACCTTAAGTTTGGCTGGGTTTACTAACTGGCGTTTGCCATCTGCTCATGAAGCCTTTAGTATTTTAAATCATCAATATGCCAACCCTTCACTGCTGACAAGTGTTTTTCCTGTTTCTGCAGCAGAATATTGGTGGTCGGCAGATCGCCAATACAACGATACTAATAAAATTTGGGCAACTAATGCTGGTGGAGGCATTGGCAATCATTTAAGGACAGAAACCATTAGCGCTGGAGGAACTAAGAAATTTCATGTAAGAGCTGTTCGAGATATAGCAACGCCCAGCATAATAGCTAGTCCGTTTACCGATAACGGAAATCAAACGATAACAGATAATTTAACTCAGTTAATGTGGCAAAAAAATCCCCGTCAAGATTCTATGACTTGGGAAGACGCTTTGCAATATGCAGATACATTCCAATCCGCCGGTTATGCAGATTGGAGATTACCAAATATTAAAGAGCTTGAATCGTTAAATGACGAGAAGCGTGGTAATCCTTCTATTAATAAAACCTATTTCCCAACAATTATTACCGGTAAATACTTTTCCTCTACTACGTTACCTAATCAAACTACGAAAGCCTGGTATTTGGATACTCAGTTTGGAATAACTACTTATCAATTTAAAACGGTAAAACTAAATGTTATATTAGTAAGGGGTGATGGTAGTATAGCTACTGTAGTTAATGACATAAAAAATAAAGTTGAAATACAATTAGTGCCAAATCCAGTTTATAGTGTATTTGAATTATTGCCTTCAAGTAATTTGTATGATGTTCAAATATTAAGTGCTAGTGGCTCACTAGTTTTGGAATTAAAACAAATACATACTATAGATCTTTCGCATTATGCAAGCGGGCTATATTATGTGCTACTCCCGGGGTATAAGCAAACTATAAAATTAATTAAAGAATAAAAATGCATTATTGGTCCGTCTTATATAAATACACCTTAATTGGTTTTACACATGTATTGCCTAAGGGTATTGACCATATTTTATTTATTATTAGTTTGACTTTTGGTGGTCCTTCATTAAAACATATTGTAAAACAAAGTTTAGCTTTCACCTTGGCTCATAGTCTTACATTATTATTAGGAGCATATTCTATCATTCCCAACATACCTACCTTTATTGAGCCATTCATTGCGTTAACTATCTTCATTTCTGCTGTTTTAAATTTGCTGTCTAATAAAACATCCATAAATAGATACAAATTTATTTTACCGTTTTTGTTTGGTTTGATTCATGGCTTGGGCTTTGCTTCAGCATTGAGCGAAATTGGCATTCCACAAGACGAATTTATCTATGCACTTTTGAGCTTTAATATTGGAGTAGAGCTAGCTCAAATAGTAATCATTGCAACTATATTTTATTTAGTGATTAAAAATTTTAGTAGTAAGGACTCCTATTCTTATAAGGTTGTATATCCTGTAAATACATTAATAGCTATTGCTGCTCTATATATGTTTATTGATAGGTTAGTGAGTAATTAATTGATAACTGCGTGTTTATCTTAGTATCTTCGTCTAATTATTTAAATATAATTTATGAAACAAAAATTGCTGCTTCTTTCAGCCTTGCTGGTATTGCTTTTAAATTCGGTAACAGCTCAATATAATACCCTTTGGATACCGGATACCTTATCGGGTACAAGCTTTAATTTAAATATTAAAGATACATTTAGACAAATTGTTGCTGCTGGTCAGCAGACCATTACGGGTGGTATTAATGGTAACTTTTGGGGACCAACTTTATTTGTTAATAAAGGCGATACGGTTCATATGAATGTGAAGAATTATTTGAATGATAGCACCACGCTGCATTGGCATGGTATGCATTTGCCTGCCGTAATGGATGGTGGCCCTCATCAAGTAATACCACCAGGCAGCACTTGGAAGCCTTATTGGATGGTAAGCAACAATGCGGCTACCTATTGGTATCATCCACATCTACATGAAACTACAGAAGCGCAAATAACCAAAGGGATTGGTGGTCTCATTATAGTTAGAGATGCCATTGAAAGTGCATTGGCCTTACCAAGGAAGTATGGAGTGGATGACATTCCTTTAATATTAACAGATAGAGATTTTAGTACTTCCAACCAATTTCAAGTTGTTCCCTACGGTGATAGTATGCTCACTAATGGCACTCTCAGAGCGCAATACAATGTACCTGCTCAAGTACTTAGGTTTAGAATTTTGAATGGAGCAATAGAACGATCTTACAATATTGGTTTTAGCGATAATCGTACTTTTTATGTAATTACTTCAGATGGTGGCTTGCTGAATGCACCAGTTGCAGTAACTAAATACTTATTACATGCGGGTGAACGAATAGAAATTTTAGTGAATTGTAATGGCCAAAATGGTACCACGGTATTTATGAAGGCCTTTAATTCGTTGTTAGGTAATTTCATTGCCGGAGGAGAAAATTTTCCAAACGGACCATTTGCCAATGCTTTAGGTAAAATTGATTTCAATATTTTGAAATTAAATATTGTAGCGCCTACTACAAATCCTATTACGGCTATTCCAACTTCTTTAGCAAGTGTAGCAACGATTCCTACATCAAGTGCGCAAACCACACGTTATCTTACCATGTCTGATAGCGCAGGCGTGCCGGGCGTGCTAGGCCCTAATGCATTTATTTTAAATCATAAATTATTTAGTCTAAATGTAATAGATTATCAAGTGCCTTTAAACAATACAGAAATTTGGCAAATTACTAACTCCACTGCTTTTGGTCATCCTTTTCATATTCATGATGTTGAGTTTAATATCATAAGTGTTAATGGTGTTGCCCCTGATGCTTCTCAAGCTGGCTGGAAGGATGTAGTATTCGTACCAGGCGCAACGGGTGGAGGTCCGGGAACGCAAGGCACACCAAGTGTAGTAAAATTTATTGCAAAATTTGATGATTACGCTGATGCTATACATCCCTTTATGTTTCATTGTCACATCTCTTTACATGAAGATGAAGGTATGATGGGGCAATTTGTGGTAACCAATCCTACTAATATCAATGCTTTATCGCTGCATGAAGATGAATTGGAGGTCTATCCCAATCCTGCAAAAGACAAAGTATTTGTTCAATTTAAAGACCCTGCTAACACTGCCTATTATGTGCGTTTGCTCAATACACTTGGTCGAACAGTCTTACTATTGCCGCAGCCGCAATTAGGAGAAGGAATTGATATTTCAAATTTATCTAAAGGAGTTTATTACTTGCTTGTAACAGATCAACTTAAAAAGAAAACAGTGACTAAGTCATTTGTAATAGAATAATGATGAAAAGATTCTTTTGGGCTTATAGTATTCTCGCGTTGGTTTTGTTAAGTTTCTCTAATGATAAATTAAGAGAAAGTCCAAGTTGTATTCAAGATTTTTGTTTGAAAGGTATTGATAACAAAATTTTTAATACCAAAAGCAATAACGCTAAAGGGTATATTGTTGTATTTACTTGCAATCACTGCCCTTTTGCAAAATTATATACCAAGCGTTTAAATGAGTTGAACCGTATATATTCAAAGCAAGGAGTGCCTTTGTTGGCAATCAACTCTATGGATTCTGTATTATATGAAGAAGAAACCTATACATTAATGCAAGAACGTGCAAAAAAAGAAGGGTATCAATTTTTGTATTTGCAAGATGCTAGTCAATCGGTAGTAAAATTATTTGGGGCTAATCATACACCTCAAGCGTTTATTATTTGGAAAGAAAATAATAAATGGCTTATTAAATACAATGGAGCGATCGATGATAATGGTCAGCATCCTGGAAAGGCAGTCCCATATGTAGCGCAAGCGCTCAGGCAGCTGTTGGCAGGCAAGCCCGTGTTGCAGCATAAAACAGAATCTTTTGGGTGTAGAATTATGTTGAGAAAATGATAAATCTCATAGTATAAAAAATCTTGCCTTAGCAATTTAATTTTATTTTTGCGTTCAGATTATTTATTTATGAAAAAGTTAGTGTTTTATTTATTTTTTTTATGCATTGCTTCAACAAGTAATGCATGTGATGTTTGCGGATATGGCAATGCGATCAATACAATGGGCTTGCTGCCTCAGTTTTCAAACTCTTTTTTGGGTTTCCGTTATGCTAATCAAAACTTTGTTACAACGCACCCAGATGATAATGATAAAGAAGCAGATCGTTTTATGCAATTTGAACTAACTGGAAGATATGTGATCTCTAAGCGTTATCAATGCTCCTTTTCTGTGCCTTATGCCGTAAACCAACAAATTGGGTCAGACAATATA
>CAIWHF010000092.1 GCA_903912405.1 uncultured Bacteroidota bacterium
AAATAACTGACGAATGTATTAATTGTGGTGCTTGCGAACCAGAATGTCCTAATAATGCAATTTATGAGGGTGGTGTAGAATGGGCAATGGCTGACGGTACTTCTTTGAAAGGAGCTTTCGTTTTAATGGATGGCACAAGTGTAGATGCTGCTAGCAAACATGCACCCATAGCATCGGATGTATATTTCATTAGTCCAAACAAGTGCACCGAGTGTCAAGGTTTTCACGAAGAGCCACAATGCGCAGCTGTTTGTCCGGTAGACTGTTGTGTGCCAGATGAATTGTATGAAGAAACAGTGGAAGAATTATTAGCTAAAAAAGATAAGCTTCATTTATAATAAAGCGCTATTGACGTATTGATAAAGAATTATTTTATTTTTTCCCAAGTGGAATCAATAGAAAATTCTTTATCAATATTCATCGCTAAGCGTTTTAAAAATTTAGGACCAAAATGTGCATTCACAATTTGTTTCTTAGCGTTAGTGTAATCTATATTAAAATTTAATCCTGGCAAATCGGCAATGATTTGTTCGTATTCATTCTGACAAGTATCTAGTTTTAATAAGTTAATCTGCAAGAAGATATTTTTTACCTTATCTATGGAGAATTTTTTAGTGTATATACCTTCAAATTTTGCAAACCGAACGCTGGTATAGGTTACGCTGCCATTCTTATTGATTTCGATACTATAGGTTGGGCATTTCCCAAAACAAGCCGTTCTATGCATGCTTACTTTATTGATCGATTTTTTTTGTGCATATGCCGTTACAAAAAATAACATACATAATAATAATAACAACTTTTTCATAGCTTTCATTTTAGTAAAATTACAGTATTCATTTCAAAAGTAACGTTAATAATGATTTATAATATAGCCCTAAGTTTAGTAGAAGGCATTGGACACAAAACTGCTAAAAACTTACTTAATAAATTTGAAAATGCGGAAGCAATTTTCAAATCGAGTATAAAAGAACTAAGCCATATTGAGGGGGTTGGAGCCATTAGGTCTAAGGCATTTAAAGATAAGCAGGTTTTAAAGAGAGCAGAGGAGATTTTGGTACAACATGACAAAGAAGGAATTGACATTTTGTTTTATAAAAACCCTTCTTTCCCAAAGCGCTTAGTGCAATGTGAAGATGCTCCTATTCTTCTTTATTACAAAGGGAATGCCCATCTCAATGCACAAAAAATGCTCGCCATAATTGGCACCAGAAAAAATACTGAATATGGAGCAAAAATGATGGAGCATATGATGGAGCAATTTCAATCAATTAGCGATTTGGTAATTGTTAGTGGCTTAGCGCTTGGAATTGATGGCTTGGCACACAGATTTGCATTGAAAAACAATATTCCAACAATTGGCGTTGTAGCGCATGGCTTAGATATTACATATCCACCTAGCCATAAAAAACTAGCACAGGAGATGTTGGCAAACGGCGGATTACTTTCCGAGTATCCCTTAATGAGCAAAATAGAATTAGCAAATTTTCCGATGCGCAATAGAATTGTAGCAGGCCTATGCGATGCCAGCATCATAGTAGAAAGCGATAGCAAAGGAGGAGCCATGATAACAAGCAAGCTTGCTGTAGGTTATAATAGAGAAGTCTTTGCCTTTCCCGGAAGAAGCATTGATAGCCGATCGGCAGGTTGCAATGAATTAATTAAAAAGAACATGGCACAACTTATAGAAAGCGGTGAGGATGTATTGCGTTTTATGAATTGGACCGATACCCAAACAAAAAACAAACCTAAACAAGCGTTATTATTCACACAATTGAATGAGCAAGAACAATTACTTATAAAATTGATTCAAG
>CAIWHF010000093.1 GCA_903912405.1 uncultured Bacteroidota bacterium
AGCTACTTTCTTAACCACCTTAACGGGTGCTTTAACTACTTTTTTAGGCGCTGCCTTTTTAACTACCTTTTTTAAAGGTGCTTTAACTACTTTCTTAGGAGCCGCCTTTTTAACTACCTTTTTTAAAGGTGCTTTTTTAGTCGCTTTTGGTGCAACTTTAGCATTTGATTTTTTACTCACGGTTTTATTAATTTTTTTAAGGTCCAACTTTTTAGATGGATTTGCTTTTTTCTTATTTGCTACAACTGATGATGAAGATTTAGTAGCCTTTTTAACAGCTACTTTTTTTGCAACTACTTTTTTCGCAGGTTTCTTACTTGCCTTAGCATTTACAGATTTCTTTTTAACTGCAACTTTTTTAGCAGTCTTTTTAATTTGTTTAGCCATTGATTGGTTAATTTTTAGAAATTAATACAGTATACGTAATTTCATTCACCTCTATAGCAATTCCTTCTTGTAAGTCAGTTACAGTCTCAATATCATCAGATAGAATTTCGGCGCAAATATAATCATTAAATTGGTTTATTGCAGCATTTATTTTTTCATCCGTCTTTATCTTAACGTTAATTCTATCCGTTAATTCAAAGTTACTATCTTTTCTAATTTTCTGAATTCGATTCACTAATTCGCGAGCAATACCCTCTCTTTCTAAATCTGGGGTAATGGTAAGATCTAAAGCAGCAGTTAAAGTACCCTTACTTGCCACAGACCAACCAGGTATATCATCAATTATCAATTCAACATCACTTAAAGATATATCAATCAATTGATTATCTAATATTATTTGAATTGAAGCATTACGTTCCAACTCTAAAATTTGCTCTTGACTAAATGAAGTGATTAATGCCGCAACCGCTTTCATTTGAGAGCCTAATTTTGCACCTAATGACTTAAAGTTTGGCTTTAATTTCTTTTTTATAAACCCTTCATTATCAATTATATAATCTATTTCTTTAATATTCACTTCATTGATAATAATAGGAGCTACTAACTCTAATTGCAGTTGCATATTTGCATTTAGAATTGGTATCAAAATTTTCTGCAAGGGTTGTCGAACTTTTATAGCAATCTTCTTTCTTATAGATAAAACTAGGGAAGAAATTTCTTGTGCCATTAGCATTCGTTCCTCTAAAGCAGTATCAATTATTTGAACTTTAGCGGAAGGATAGTTGGCCAAATGAACCGAACCATGCCCCATTTTATTGGTCACATTATTTAAATTATGATACATCCAATCTGCAAAAAATGGCGAAATTGGAGCGATAAGCAAGCTCAATGTCTCCAAACATTCATATAAAGTTTGGTATGCTGCTATCTTATCTTGCTCATATTCTCCTTTCCAAAAGCGTCTTCTGCACAAACGTACATACCAGTTACTCAATTGCTCATCTAAGAAGATTTCAATAGCTCTACCCGCTTGCGTAGGTTCATAATTATCTAAACTTTCCGTTACTTGTTTAATGAGCGATTGCAAAGCAGAAAGAATCCATCTATCCAATTCTGGACGCTCTGCTACAGGAATATATGCTTCTTGGAAGCTAAACCCATCTACATTGGCGTATAAAGCAAAGAATTGATAGGTATTATATAAGGTCCCAAAGAACTTTCGTTGCACTTCTTGAATGCCTTCTTCATCAAATTTTAAACTATCCCAAGGTGCGGCATTCGTAATTAAATACCAACGAGTGGCATCGGCACTGTACTTTTCAATAGTTTTGAATGGATCTACTACATTGCCTAGACGTTTACTCATTTTATTACCCGACTTATCGAGCACCAAACCATTAGAGACAACTGTTTTGTAGGCAACAGAATCAAAAAGCATCACAGAAAGCGCATGGAGGGTATAAAACCAACCACGTGTTTGATCTACCCCTTCGGCAATAAAATCAGCCGGGAAGGCACTGTGTTGTTCTATTTTATCTTTATTTTCAAAAGGATAGTGCCATTGTGCATATGGCATAGCGCCCGAATCAAACCAAACATCAATTAAATCCGGCTCTCTTCGCATAGTTTTTCCACTAGGCGAAACTAAGACCCATTCATCCACAAAAGGCTTATGTAAATCAATAGCTTCTTGAGTAACGACTTGCTGTAAGCCTAATTGAGCATTTGCCTTTTCAATTTCTAATTGTAACTCTTCTATACTTCCTATACAAATACGCTCATCGCCCTCTTCAGTTGCCCATATAGGTAATGGAGTACCCCAATATCTACTGCGCGACAAATTCCAATCCACCATATTCTCTAACCAATTACCAAATCTTCCTTCACCCGTAGCCTTAGGTTTCCAATTGATGGCTTTATTTAATTCAATCATACGGTCTTTAACCGCGGTCGTTCTTATAAACCAAGCATCTAATGGATAATAGATGATAGGCTTATCCGTTCGCCAACAATGCGGATAGGTATGCTCATACTTTTCAACTTTAAACGCTTTACCATCTAGTTTTAATTGCACAGCAATATCTACATCAATATCCTTGTAGTCCTCATCATCTTTATAGTTTTTCACAAATCGAGCACTCCATGGGCCAAGGTCATCAATGAATTTACCCGCTCTGTCTACCATCACTAATATTCCGATATTGTTTTTGGCGCCCACTTTATAGTCATCGGCTCCAAAAGCTGGTGCAGTATGTACAATTCCCGTTCCATCTTCTGTAGTAACAAAATCGCCAACTATAACTCTGAAGGGATCGCCACCAGCTACTTCTTTTGCATTGGCTTCAAAAGGCATTAATTGATGATAACGAATACCTTCCAATTCTTTTCCTTTATAGCTTGCAACTATTTCCCATGGCTGTGCTTTTTCATTCTCGTTTACAACAGCAAAATCTACTCCTTTAAATTCTTCTTTAAAGAATTTGCTGAGTAAAGCAGTTGCCAACACTACATGAATTGGAGCTTTGGTATAGGTATTTATAGTTTTAACCAAACTATATTCAATAGCACCGCCCACTGTCAATCCACAATTAGAAGGCAGTGTCCACGGCGTTGTAGTCCAAGCTAAGAAATGAATCTTATCTTGATTGCTTTTAGCAAATAAACTTGCAGATGCTTCGTTTTGAACCGCCTCAAACATAGCCACCACCGTAGTATCTTTTACATCTTTATAGGTGCCTGGTTGGTTTAGTTCATGTGAACTTAAACCGGTGCCAGCAGCAGGCGAATAAGGCTGAATGCTTACACTTTTGTATAAATAATCTTTTTTATAAAGCTCTTTAAGTGCCCACCAAAGTGTTTCAATATAATTATTGTCGAATGTGATATAAGGATCTGATAAATCCACCCAATAGCCCATCTGCTCGGTAATGCCATCCCACTTGTCTTTGTAGCGCATCACCACTTCGCGGCATTTTTTATTATAATCTGCCACACTGATTGTTTTACCAATATCCTCTTTCGTAATGCCTAATTCCTTCTCTACGCCCAACTCCACCGGTAAGCCATGTGTATCCCAGCCAGCTTTACGATTTACCTCAAAACCTTGCATGGTTTTATATCTACAAATTAAATCTTTTAGTGTTCTAGAAATAACGTGATGTATACCGGGCAAACCATTAGCACTTGGTGGGCCTTCAAAAAACACAAAAGGTACAGAGCCACTTCTTTGCGTTATACTTTTTTTAAACGTGTCTGAGGATTTCCAATATGCTAAAAATTCCTGCTCTATAGCAGGCATTTGTAATTGTTTGTATTCTGTGTACTTTTGTGACATAGCTTTTACTCTAGGAATTAAGTGTACAAAGTTACAAAATAATGATGGTATTTAAAATTGAAAACAAGCAAACACGATAATGAAAAATCGCTCATTTAGATATACTTTAAGTTTCCTATTTATTATTGGAATAGGTAGCTTTATTA
>CAIWHF010000094.1 GCA_903912405.1 uncultured Bacteroidota bacterium
AAAAATTAAAAACATGAAAAGAATTTTGCTACTGCTTACAGTGCTCGTTTCAATAGGCTCTCAAGCTGTTATTGCACAAACACACAAGCTATCAGGTCGTGTATTAGATGAAAATGGTCAGCCATTACCTGGCGCAACCATTGTTGTTAAAGGATCTAACATAGGTACTGTTGCAGATGACAATGGTAACTTTGTTATTAATAATGTTCCTAATGCAGGCGCTAAAATTAAAATTAATTATGCTGGATATTCTTACGCAGAAGCAGATGCTACTTCGGCTAACGTAAGTATTCGTTTAAATCCATTAGCAAAAGAATTGTCAGGCGTTGCAGTTACTGCATTGGCAATTAGAAGAGAGAAAAAAGAATTAGGTTATTCATCAACATCTATTGGCTCTGAAGAGCTTAACAGCGGTAATCAAGTAAATGCTCTATCTGCATTACAAGGTAAAGTGGCTGGTGCTAATATTACTTCTTCTACGGGTGGACCTGGTGGTTCAACGCGTATCGTTTTACGTGGCGAAAAAACAATTGCGGGTGGTAATAACGCATTAATAGTAGTTGATGGTATCGTTACTAACAATGGTAGTCGTGCTATCGGAAGTAGTTTATCTCAAATTGACTTTGGTAATAGAGGAACCGATATCAATCCTGATGATATTGAAAATATTACCGTGTTAAAAGGTGCAGCAGCCGCCGCATTATATGGTTCTGCCGGTGCTAATGGTGCTATTATGATTACTACTAAAAGTGGTAAAGCTAGAAAAAAAGATAAAATGGAAGTAATGTATTCAACAGATTACACCTTATCTTCTGTTTTAAAATATCCAGAATTTCAACATAAATATGGTCAAGGCGATATTTATGGTATCTATGATGATAGAAGAGAAAACTTTTCTTGGGGTTTACCTTTTGATGGCGTAAACAGAGCTTGGGGTCAAGTGATCAATGGTAAACAAATGGTGAAACCATATCAAGATTTAGCGGATAATGTGAAAAGCTTCTATAACACAGGAACTACATGGCAAAATAATGTGTCGTTATCTAAAAATTTAGATAAATCTTCCTTCTTTTTATCATTGAACACGCTTAACAATAAAGGGGTAACTCCAAACACCTTTTATGATAAATATAGCATCCGTTTTAATGGTAATATAGAATTAAGCCCTAAGGTATATGCTGTAGCTAATATTAACTATATTAATATTAATTCTCGTGCAGAGCAAATGGGACAAGGTAATGGCGGTGTATGGAATCAATTATTACAAACGCCAAGAGACATTCCTATTTGGGAATTAAAACAATTAGATAATCCTTTTTATGCAATGGATTATACCGATGCAGTGGGTACAAAACGTTACGGTTACTATGGAGCTTATACCCGCAATCCATATTGGGTAGCACAAAACTTTGATAACAGATCTAAAACGGATCGTGTTTTAGGCGCGGTTACTTTAGGATGGAAACCAAATTCAAACTGGAATATTTTTAATCGTGCAGGTGCTGATATCACCTCAGATCGTTTTTATCAAAAAACACCAAAATATTTCTTCCAACCATTTGATGCCTTTTATGGTGCAGGTACAGCAAGCTCTCAAAATCAAAGTTTAGCAGGTGGATATTTCGAACAAACTGTTAATACTACTACTTTCTACAATGATTTGATTGCTTCTTATTCTAAAAAACTTTCTGAAGATGTAACATTTGATGGTATGTTAGGAGCCAATGCTTCTGCTACAACCAGTAATAGTTTAGCAGCTAATATCGATCCTACTACAAATGGCCTAGTAATTCCTGGCTATTATAATTTTGGTAATGCGGTGAGCCCAGTTACGGTATCTAATTCATTATCACAAATTAGATCAGTAGCATTATACGGCTCAGCAAAATTGGGGTATAAAAACCAATTTTATTTAGAAATCACTGCTAGAAACGATAAAAACTCTACATTAAATCCATACACTAATACGTTCTTCTATCCTAGTGCTAGTGGTTCTTGGATTTTCTCAGAAACGTTTAAAGAAAAAATGGTGAACAGCCGTTTATCTTATGGTAAACTTAGAGCGAGTTGGGCAAGTGTTGGTAACGGAGCACCTGGAGCTTATTTAACTAATCCTGCTGCCTTTGGTACTACAACTTCATCATCTAGTTTTGGTTCTGTAAAATTCCCTTTCAATACCGTACCTGCATTTAGTTTAGGCAACACGATTGCTAATCAATTAAGACCTGCTCGTTCTCTAACTTCAGAGGTGGGTGTGGAATTAGGATTCTTTAAAGATCGTATTTTCTTCGAGGCTACTTATTATAAATCATATACGTATGACCAAATTATCTCTGTTCCAACTGCTCCATCTTCTGGCTTTACTAGTCGTACTATTAACTTAGGAGATGTAGCCAATAGAGGATTAGAAATGGCTTTACGTTTTACACCAGTTCATACCAAATCTGGTTTCAAATGGGATGTGAATGCTACCTATACCCGTAACAGAAATGAAGTATTAAGTTTAGCTGATGGTGTATCTAGAGTTACCATCGGTGGCTTTAGTGGTATGGAAATCGCTGCAGCAGTAGGTAAACCATTTGGTGCATTTTATGCTATTGATAATCAAACGGATGCTAATGGTTATACTATTGTAGATCCAAATTCTGGATTACCAAAACCAACAACTAATGCAGTATACAAAGGATCGTACCAACCACGTTTCATGGCTTCTTTAGGAACAAATTTAAGTTACAAAGGATTCTCATTAAACGTATTATTTGATACTAAACAAGGTGGTGTATTCTTTTCTCGTACAAAAGATATTATGGAATTTGTAGGAACATCTGCAAATACAGGAAACAGAGATGACCAAGTATTCCCTAACTCGGTATATTTAGATGCAAATGGTAATTCAGTTGCAAATACAACTATGTACTCTCCATATGATTATTATACAAGTGTTGCACCAAATGGTTCTCACATTTTAGATGCTAGTTATATTAAATTGAGAGAAGCTAGCTTAGGCTATACCTTGCCATCTAAATTGATGAAAAAAACAGGATTCTCTTCAGCTAAAGTTTCTTTATTTGGAAA
Source organism: uncultured Bacteroidota bacterium (assembly GCA_903912405.1). Classification (GTDB taxonomy): domain Bacteria; phylum Bacteroidota; class Bacteroidia; order Chitinophagales; family Chitinophagaceae; genus CAIWHF01. Next base: position 3,076 of record CAIWHF010000094.1, read on the forward strand.
TAATTTATTCATCTGGACTTCTAAAGAAAATAAATACGCTGACCCTGAAGTTAATACAGGTGGCAACTCCGATGAACAAGGCTTAGATTTTTCTGCACGTCCATCTTTACGTAACTATGGAATTAGCTTAAAAGTAACTTTCTAAATTTTTTTAAAGAGCAAAGATATGAACACAATAAAAAAAGTATCGATTATAGCACTTCTTAGTGTAGTTGTATTTTCTACAGGATGTAAAAAATTCTTAGATGTAAATACGAATCCAAATGTGGTTTACGGCCCTCAGGTTTCTTTGGTATTACCAAGTGCCCAAATGTATGTAGCTTCTGCAGTAGGCTGTAATTTACAAATTAATGGTTCCATCTGGGGTCAGTATTGGACACAGTCGCCTTTGGCTAGTCAATATAAAATATTAGAACAATATTTTCCAAGTGGTTCTAACTATGACAACTCATGGGGATTAATGTATTCTCAAGCATTACCGGATTTAAAATATGTTGAAACAACAGGAACAGCTACTAACTTTAAGCAATACATAGCTATTTCTAAGTTAATGCAAGCATATATGTTCCAAGTAGCTACAGATGCATGGGGAGATATTCCTTTTTCTGAGTCTGGTAAAGGTGAAGTTGCTGATGGTGGAATTACTTCCCCTCGTTACGATGCTCAAACATCAGTTTATGACGGTATTATCAAATTAATTACAGATGCTTCTGCATTAATAAGCGCTACAGATCCAAATAAACCAACAACTGACGATTTAGTATATGGTGGTAATATGAACAACTGGTTAGCTTTTGCTAACACGCTTAAATTAAAAGTATACTTGCGTTTATCAGAAGTGGATTCTGTAAAAGCTAAAGCAGGTATTGCTTCTTTAGGTGCTGCACCTTCTGGAGGCTATATCACTACTACTAACCCTGCTCAAATTGCATTTTTAAATACAGCAGGTGCATACAATCCATTATATGCTGAAATCGTAGGCTTAACTAAAACTCAAAATTTAGTGGCAAGTAAAACTGCTGTTGATTATTATAAAAACAATAATGACTTACGTGTAACTAAATTCTACAATGCAACTTCTGTAGCAGGTGCAACGGGTTGTCAACAAGGAAATTACAATACACAAGTATCTGGAGTTAATTATCCTTCAGATCTAGTTGGTGCTTTGTCTTCTTCTACTAATTCAGGAACTGCGCCAGTTAAATTTATTTCTTCTTATGAGAGTTTATTATTACAAGCAGAAGCTAAAGTTCGTGGATGGATTTCAGGTGGTGGTGATAGCTTAAACTATGCACAAGCTGTTTCTAATAACTTTACTTCTTATGGTTTATTAGCAACAGATGCTGCTACTTATTTAGCAAGTGCAGGTGGTGCATATCCTAGTACAGGAACTAAAACTGCAAAATTAAAAGCAATCCTAACTCAAAAATGGGCTTGTATGAATGGTAATCAAGGTTTTGAAGCATGGACAGAATGGAGAAGAACAGGTTATCCAGATTTCTTCACCGTTTCTACTACTTCATTAATTGGTCAAGTTTTCCCTGCTAGATTCTTTTATCCAAATGTAGAAGTTACAAGAAACTTAAATTTCCCTGGGCAAAAATTAATTACGGATAAAGTTTGGTGGGACAAATAATTATTAAAATCTTTAAAAAGAAACACTATGAAAAATATATTAAAATTAAGTATTGTAGCGCTAATAACTTTAGTAGCAGTGAGCTGTAAAAAAGAATACAGTCAAGTTTCTAGAGTAGTTACTCCATCTTATCCTACAATTAATTTTCCTAATGGTAAATTTTTTAGCATCAAAGTTGGTGATCCTACACCTCAAATAGTAGCTAATGCTTACGATTCATCGCTTAAGCAAGCAATGGGCGTAACCTATGATCCTACAGTAATTGACAATACTACTGCTGGTTTATATGTAGTGCCTGTAACTTCAGAAAAAAATGGCAATGGATATTTTAGTGCAGATGCTGCTTATGTTGCGGTTACTAATATTGATACTGCCGTAAGTTTAAATGGAATTTGGGATCGTCAAGGATTTACTACATTCCAAACACTTACTGAAATTAAAAATGGCCTGTACCAAGTTGCAGGAGTAGGTGGAGCTGCTGCTGCTTTAGGTTATATTTGCCAGAAAGATAGTTCTAGTATTAGTTTCCCAACGCAGCCAACTGCTTATGGTGATATGTATTTAACACAAACATCTTTAAGAATGATTTCTTCTAGAAGAGATACCATGAGATATGTAGTTATCAATGCAGGTTTTGGAACAGCTTCGAGAACTTTTATAAAAAGATAATTTAAATTAGACTAATTAACGATTATGAAAAATTACATAAATACACTAGCGAGCATTGCTTTATTATTATTGTTGAGTGCTCCTACGTTTGCACAAAGAAGTGGTTTTGGAATTCACTTTGGGGGCTTTGATTTTTATGGTCCTCAAACAGGAAAATACTTCCGTTCAGAGGTGTATAAACGTAGTTACAACGTAAATAAATTTGGTATTGAAAATGGTGGATTTGATACTACCTTAACCAAAAATTTAAAATGGAGCCCGTTAGCGAAAGCTAGCATGTGGTGGGAAGTTAATGATGTTATTGATTTAAATATGGGATTATCTGTAGGCTCATTAGAATATCCAACTGATCGTCCGGATAACGTATATATCAATAAGCAATTAAACAATATCTCAGGCACTAAAAAAGAAAAAATTCTTTTGGAATATGATGCACATATCAATTTCAATTTAGTTCCAAAAAATCAATTTATTTTTGCTCCTTATTTATTTACTGGTATCACCGCTTCTTACCATGATGTATTTTTTGGTGCTAATTTACCAGTTGGTATTGGTGCTAATATTCGTTTAGGTAAGTCAAATGATATTTATTTAAATGTAGAATCTGCATATAAAATTGCTGCTACAGATAATGATCAAAATCATTTACAACACACCATTGGTTTTGTTTATTTTTATAAAAAAGGATACAAAGAACCTGTAAAAGAAGTTGTAGTTCCAACATTACCAGTTGTAGTTGCGCCAGTAGAGCAACCAAGAATTTTAGATGCTGACAAAGATGGTGTTAATGATGATGTTGATCAATGTCCTACTATCGCTGGCCCAGCTAAATTTAATGGTTGCCCAGATACAGACAATGATGGTATTGCTGACAATAAAGACACTTGTCCATTAGTAGCTGGTTTAGCTGCATTTAACGGTTGCCCAGATACGGATGGTGATGGCATCTCAGACAATACAGATGCTTGTCCGTATGTAGCAGGCGTATCACAAAGAAACGGTTGTCCAATTCCGGACACCGATGGTGATGGTTTTAACGATGATCAAGATAAATGTCCTTCTGTTTTTTCTAAAGTAAACAACGGTTGTCCAGAAATTAAAAAAGAAATTATTGAGCGAGTAAACAAAGCTGCTAAATCAATTTACTTTGAAACTGGTAAGTCTGTTTTAAAACCAATTTCTTACAAAGATTTAGATGCATTAGTTACCATTTTAAATTCAGATGCTACTTTACGTGTTGATATTGGTGGTCATACTGATAATGCCGGTTCGGAAGATATTAATGTAAATTTATCTCACGATAGAGCTAAAGCAGTAAATGACTATTTAATTTCTAAAGGCATTGCACACGAACGCTTAACCTATCAAGGATACGGATCAAGCAAGCCTGTTAATAAAAATGTTACTGCTGCTGACAAAGCTCAAAATCGTCGTACAGAATTAAATTTAAGAAACTACTAATTATATAGTTTAGAATAAAAAGGGTTGGCTAAATGGTCAACCCTTTTTAATTTTATACAAAAGCAATTAAATAATATGCAAGCTATTATTTTGGCTGGTGGTAAGGCTACTCGTTTACAAACAGTTTTAAAAGATATTCCTAAAGCACTAGCCAGTATTAGAAATACGCCATTTCTAGACTATTTATTACAATTTTTAAATCAGCAAGGTGTTCATCATTTTATATTTTCATTAGGACATCAGCATCAACAAATAGTTGATTATTTGCATGCTAAAGAGAAAACATGGACCTATACCTGTGTTATTGAGGAACAAGCATTAGGAACAGGAGGGGCTATAAAAAAAGCGCTTACCTTTGCAACAGATCAGCATGTATGGGTAATCAATGCAGATACGTATTTAGAACTCAACATGCGTTCAATGTATCAACAGCATATAAAAAACAAGGCTATGGCTACCATAGCATTAAAAGAAATGGAACACTTTGATAGGTATGGTTTAGTAAATATGGATGATAGGCAATGTATTTATTCTTTTGAAGAAAAACGTACTTGTGAAAAGGGTTTAATTAATGCTGGTTTTTTTATTGTAAACAAAGATCGTTTCTTGGAAAATGCACCTTCAAGTGAAGTATTTTCAGTTGAAAAAGATTTTTTCCAATTACAGTTGTCTAATAACTCTATCTATGGTTTTAAAACGGATGGATTTTTTATAGACATAGGAATTCCAGAAGATTTTGATAAAGCGCAACAATTTCTTCCTTATATAGATTTATAAATTACTATAAAAGTGTATTAATAGATTATATAAGTTATCAATATTATTTAAGCTCAATTCATTTGCTTGGTCATATATATCATGATAATATCCTTTGCCACCATTAGTATAAATAAAAAAAGAAGGTATGTTTTTTTCGCTAAAATAAAAGTGGTCACTTATTGCTGCTTTGCCTCTACTTCGTATTTCTGGCACTAAATTTGATTGGGAATTTATAATTTTAAGCAAATCGAATTGATTGTTAAATACGGTACCATTAACAACCGTAATGCCATTAGTAGCGTCTCCTGCAATATCAATATTTGTAAGAAATTTAATTTTATTTAAATTAATTAATGGATGTTCAATAAAATAATGAGATCCAAGTAAGCCAGCTTCTTCACCACTAAATGCAATAAACACCATAGTGTATCTATTGTCTTTCTTTTCTTTATAGTATTGGGCAAGCATAAGTAGCATTGCCGTGCCGGATGCATTGTCACTAGCCCCAGGGAAATAAGAAGTGGAACCCATTTTCCCAAGATGATCATAATGTGCTGAAAAAATTAACATGGAATCACTTTTTCCTGGTATAAGAGCTAATATGTTTTTCTGATTGCTATGTTTAATATAGCGTTGATCTATATCAATATCAATCGATGAAAAATCATCTGGAATATAGCTTTCTAGCATGTAAAGAACACAAGCTTTATTGTGCCAATTGGCAACACCCCAGGTTAATTTTTTTGGAACGGGAATAATAAATATGCCTTTTGGTAATCTCATAAGAATTAGATCTCTATTGGTGTGTAGCAATTTTGCTAACAGATCTAAGCTATCAATGATATAGGCGAAGTGATTGGTATTTAGTTGTTTGAAAAGTTGGAGAAGTTGTTCTTTTGATTGTACAGACCCTAGTGCTAATCGTTGTGTTTTCAATCTCCTATAGTGCCCTCCAGCGCTTGCTGCGTCAACTAAATAGGCTATTCCTGCTTCTAATCTTTGGCTATCATTGATTACAACTTGCATTTTTTGGGGAAAAGTATTAACATTAAAAGAGTATTCTTGTGTGTATATATTTTTATAATCAAAACCGAGTTCATTAAAATGAGTAGTCAAGAAATCAGCTGCTTTTTCGCAACCCTTATCTACATAGCCCCTTCCTGAAAAATAAGGACTACATAGTGTGTCTATGATAGGTTTTATTCCTTCATTAATCTGTGCGCTAGCTGAGAAATATGTTATTATTAATAGTAAAAATAAGGTATGGCGCATACTAATTTTTTGAAATTAAACTCGCAAAAGGATATTTAAGATTAGTAAATTTCATTAAGTCCACTTTAATACTTCCAACCGATATAGGACTATTTATTCTAACGGGAACATGATTGGCATCGTCACTTACCCATACTGTCATGGCATCTCCTTCTTTAAAAATAGTGCCAGCAATTAATGTAGGAGAAAATTTGATACTATTAAATGTACCATACCGTGTTTTGATTTTTTCTTTTCCTAAGTAAGTTAAATATATGGGATATACTTTATCATCAAGAAACATATTGAAAAACACTTTATCACCTTTTTTTTTGTTGCTAAAATCAATATTTCTTGCATAATAAATTGATGATAACACATCTTGAACACATTTCGGCACCTTAAAGATACCACTGGTGCTCGTAGCTTTATTTTCAGCATTATTAAATAAAACATGATTGTATATTTGATAGCCACCTTCATTTACGTTTCTAATAAATTTAATAGGAATTAATTCATTAGCATCAATAAAACTTTCGTAGCGATCTCTAACTTTAAATATCCAATCATACGACGGGTAAGTTTTGCCATCTCCAATTATATGGAAAACATCTTTATTACCTATCTTTTCTTTAGCTGTAGTAAAGCTAACCTCACCTGCATTAACCCATATGAAACTAACGTTATAATATACATGATATAATACAGATTCGTTTTCTTTAAAACAGATATTAGGAAAAGTACAAGACTCTTGTGCTTTACACCAAGTACTTATTAAAAGTAATATTATACTAATTAGTAGACGCATACCATTTATTTTTTGAATGTTTGAATAACCATATGCTAGCTCCAACAGTTGCTGGCAATACAATATTTATTAACCAAAGACTTGTTATTATTAATGTAACTTTCCAAGTTTCAATTGCTACAATAGAAAATAATAATATTCCCCATTTGTTTCTAATGCCTAATTCTGCATATGCAATGCTTGGTATTATGGTCATTCCCCAGAAATACATTACACATAAAAGAAATAAATTTTTAAATTCTAAATGCTGATTAGTTATGTGAAATAAAACATATAGTTGAGTAGTATAAATAAAGAACTTAAGCAAGGATAATATAAATGCTGTCAGGTGTAATTTAATCGAAATGACTTTTACTAGCTGTATATACTTTTGTATTTTTCTGAATACTCTAATATTCAAAAATAAATTACTCAACCATGCTATCCTAAAGTAAAATAATATCATTACAATAATAATTATCGAATTTATTTTGAATAGCAAATTAAATATTGTTATAGTTGTATGAGTCATCATCAACATTAAGGCTATTTCACTGCTCACTAAAATTGCTAGTGTTTGTGCACTTGCGCTTACTATACTTAGCGTAATAGTACCGTATGTTAATCGATTGTTTAATGAAAAAATTCGTGCTGGATAATCACCAATTCTATTGGGTGTTATGAAGGAAGCTGCTTGACCAGATAATACGCATACAGTTGCTTGTTTCCAAGAAATGGATTGTTGAGAGCTTATCAGTAGCTTCCATTTTAGTATTTCTATAAAATTTGATAAAAAAAGCAGTGTTACTAATAAATATAAAATACTATTAATCTCAATAATAAAATTTATAAATCCTGAACTCGTTAATGTAGCATTGCTAGAGATGGAGTATATTATATGACTTATCAAGGCAATACCAATAATAATGCCTATACTAGATTTTACCACCTGTTTTCTTAATTTCATATGTTACATTAACGAAATAAAAACAATTTACATTAAAAAGTATAGCTAAAAAAATCTTACTTTGTAGTATCCATAATTTTAACATAATCATTGAATACGAACGATAAAATAATATTAGGTATAGATCCTGGCACTTTAGTGATGGGCTATGGACTTATTAAAATAAGTAAGCAAAAGATTAGTTTACTTGAAATGGGTGTGTTACAATTATCTAAATATGATGATCATGCAGTTAGGCTTCAATTGATTTTTAAAAAAATGGAGCAATTGATAAAGCAATATGCTCCCACCGATGTAGCTATTGAAGCGCCTTTTTTTGGTAAGAATGTACAAAGTATGCTGAAATTGGGACGCGCACAAGGTGTTGCTATAGCTGCAGCCATGATGCATAATTTAGAAGCAGTTGAATATGCACCAAGAAAAATTAAGCAAGTAATTACAGGTAAAGGTAATGCAAGTAAAGAACAAGTTTGGGCTATGTTGCAGCGTACTTTACATTTGCAAGATGATATTCATTTTATGGATGCTTCGGATGCTGTAGGTGTTGCGCTGTGTCACTTTTACCAGTTAAAAGCTAGTCAATTGCTAAATCAGCAGGCTAGTACTACCAAACCTATTACGCTAAAAAAACCGTCTACTAAAAAATCCGACTGGTCTGCATTCCTTAATCAAAACCCAGATAGAATTAAAAAATGACTAACAAATCCATAAGATTGTTAATGTTAGTAGCTTTTATAGGTGCTATTGGTATCATAATCACCCAAACTTATTGGGTAAAGAAGGCCTATCAACTAGAAGAAAAAGAATTTGATTTAAATACTAATTTGGCTTTACGAAATGTAGCTAGTTCTATTGCCGAGCTTAAAAAAATTCAGCTGCCAATTTACAGTCCAGTAGAACAAATTGCACCTGATTTTTTTGTCGTTCAAATTAATGTGCATATTGAGCAAGAGGTATTAGCCCATTTTTTACAATCATCTTTTACAAAGCAAAATATTATTACTAATTTTTGGTATGGCTTATATGACTGTATGAGTGATACTGTTCAATATGCAGGTTTTATCAATATACAAGGTAATCAAGACAAACCAATATCGCCTGTGCATTTCAAAAAGATAAAAAAATTGAATTATCATTTTGTAGTGTATTTTCCTTTCAGAAAACATTTTCTTTCCCAACAATTAAGCGTTTGGATAGTATCAACCATTGTTTTAATATTTATTTTAATCCTACTCACCTATTTACTGTTTTTAATTTTAAAACAAAAAAGATTATCTGAAGTACAGAAGGATTTTGTAAATAACATGACCCATGAATTTAAAACACCTCTGGCTAGTATTCAATTATCTGCTGATGTTTTAAGAAACCCATCAATATTGCAAAATGAACAACGCTTACTCAATTATGCTACCATAATATCTACGGAAGCTACACAACTAACACATCAAGTAGAGCGTG
>CAIWHF010000095.1 GCA_903912405.1 uncultured Bacteroidota bacterium
CTCATTAATACGTTTATCATTGGAAACTTGCTGCAAACAAAAAGTATCGGATGCAAGAAGTGGCGTATGCACTAATTCATCAAGCATAGCATGCAATTGGTTTAGCATATGCTCACTTGTTTTAATACCCATTCGTTTTAAACTCTTTTCAATAAGATAGGACCAATTTGTTGCTTCTGTAAAATTGATATGCTCTAACAGATAGTGAATCAAATTTCCTGTTTGAGCACCTTTTTTAAGTTCTTTAAAGACAAACTGGTCGTACGTATCATTGAATTGCGATACGGTGTAAGGCAATGGAACTAAGGCATGCTCCGGATTTAAAGCGCTATAACTTGTTCGGCTCCAATGCATTTGTTGCAGCTCAAATTTTTGTGCTGTTTTATATACCGGCAATTGTTGATGGGGCTGCACATAACTGAAGGATGAAGCTGCTTCAGGAAGCTCCCAAAAAAATTGATCTAGCAATTCGGGGCGCTCTTTAAAGGCCGCAATGAATTTTTTCAACGAAGAAGATTGGTAATAAGTAGCACTGTTTTCAGTAATAAAACATTGATAACGAGCACGGGTGATGGCCACATAAATTAAGCGTCTATTTTCTTGTTCCGCTTGTTGAATGGCTAGATTTTTTTGTGTGTCGGTACGATAATCTTTTTTCACTACACAATAAGTTCCCGTTTCTGGATCTCTATAACTGCTTGTTTTAAAATGGGCTTGCTCGGCTAATAAATCTAAATGAGGAGCCAATACAATATTGTATTCTAGTCCCTTACTTTTATGAATGGTTACAATTTGCACTGCATCCTGATCGCTTTCAATGCGTTGTTCATATTCATCGCCCTCGCGGCTTTCTCCTTCCATCCCTTTTTTAAACCAATGCAATAGTTCTTCTGCATGGAGTTTTTTCTTAAAGGCAATTTTATGGAGGATCTCCACCAATTGATGAATATTAACTACTCGTCGTTCGGGTTGTTCGGCCGTAGGATCGTATAATTTTTGACTTACTTCGTAATCTGCAAGAAACTGATGGAGCATTACATAAACACCTTTATCCTTCCATGTATCTTGATAGTGTTTAAATTGCTGTAGCAAAACTTCTTCATCAGCATGCAATATGGCCGTATCGGAATAGCCTCCTAAAGGTGTTAGCAGTGCTTTATTAATAGTACTTCTACTACAAGTAAAGGCAGCATCTAACACATAGTATAATTGCTGTGCTTCGTCTGAAGCGAGTAATTTAGATTCATCTATAGTTACAGATGGAATTCTTAATTGTGCCAAAATTAATTTAATAGCTTTAGCTTCTTTTTTAGAGCGCACCAAAATACCTAAATCTGAAGGACGTATAGGGCGAGCTGCTTTGTCTTGTTCTTTAAGTTCATAATGGCCTGGCGTAAATAAATCGATAAGCAGGGACTTTACCGCCTTACCTAGTGCTTTTTTATTTGGATGCGAGGACCATAATAAAGGTTTTGTAACAACGCCTTTATACAATAAGGCTCCTTTAGTGGGACCACCAGGAGCGGCAACATTTACATAATTGATTGCATCTTTTAAAATAGGATCTTCATTAAACGAAAAGGTATCAAATTCATCATTAGGAAGAAAAAAAGCATTCATAGCATTGATGTATGCATCTGAAGATCTGTAGTTGACATTCATTTGATGCAAATAAGATACCGATTGTTTCGCTTTAAAATAGGTATTAATATCAGCTTTTCTAAACGCGTAAATTGATTGCTTAGGATCCCCTATATAAAATAAAATAGTACGGTCTTTAAACAAGCGATCGAAAATAGCATACTGCTCTCTATCGGTATCCTGAAATTCATCAATAAAAACTGCCTCGTATTTGGTTTGCATTGCCTTTACAAGGGCTTCCGATTGATCTCCATCCTGCAAAGCTTTATAAAGCAAAGAAATCATATCGTCGTAGGTAATGACACCACGACGAATTTTCTCTTGTTGTATAGCTTTTTTTACCGACTTAATAGCTGCAATGTGAATTTGGTAAACGATAGCGTTAAAGAAGGATTTATGCTGAACTTTTAAACTATTGTATGCTGCAATGTCTGACAACAAAGCGCCAAAGATCTCTATGCAGTACTTATTCTTTGCTTTTACTGTAATAGTATCGATAAGGGCTTGCCAATCTTCGGCTTCGAAATGCGCTAATAGTACTGCAGTAGCACTTTTATTTTTTTTAATGGCTTGTAAATAGGCTGTTTTATGATCTACCAACTCCTTTACTATTGCCTCAAAACGCAAATCTACTTCGGTTGATGATTGCTGATAAGCAGCTAATAATTGTAGCTGATAATCGACACTTAAAAAACTACTTGGAAGCGGCGCAAAGGTGGCTAACTGTTTTCCAGCAAGTGCTTCTTTCACCATCGAAAAGGTAATACTATGCGACAAATCAGCAGCATATAAATGTGACAATAATGGAAGCTGAATGGTCGTAATTTGCTTTCTCCAAAACTCATTGAAAACATCTTCCGCTATTTGAATATACTCATCGGGGGATAGTGTAGTAGCTCCAAACAATTGTTTTGTTTCAAAGGAAAACTCCGATAAGGTACGCTGACAAAAACTATGTATTGTTAAAACCGATGTTTCATCTAAAAACAATTGTGCAATATGCAACTGCTGTCTTACGGCATCATTGCCCTGCTCAACGCATTGCTTTTCAATTAAGCGTTTAATAGTTGGGTCTTCTATATGCTCCTTTCTACTTACTTGTAACGCTAAGCGCACAAAAGCACGCACCCTAGTTTCCAACTCGGCTACGGCGGCTTTGGTAAAGGTTACCATTAATATTTTTTGAATAGGAATATGCTTTTCTACAATGAGTCGTAAGCAAAGCAATGCAATAGAATAGGTTTTACCGGTGCCTGCACTAGCTTCAATTAGGTTGCTACCCGCTAGCGCAACCTCTTCTGGATTAAAATTATCATTGATTA
>CAIWHF010000096.1 GCA_903912405.1 uncultured Bacteroidota bacterium
AAATTGCCTATTCAATATGCGCTCGCCTATCCGCAACGAATTTCAAATACCCACATGCGTTTCGATTTCAAAGATTTTCAGACGTTAAAATTTGAAGCACCTGATTATAAAACGTTTAGAAATTTAGCAATTGCAAAAGATGCTATGTATAAAGGCGGCAATATGGCCTGCGTTATGAATGCAGCCAATGAAGAAGTGGTACATGCTTTTTTGCAAAATCAAATTGGCTTTTTAGGCATGAGTGATATTATAGAAGAAGTTATTCAAAAGGTGGCTTTTATAGAGCAGCCTAGCTTACAAGACTATATAGCAAGTGATGCACAGGCGCGCGAACAAACACAAGAACTTATAAAAACAAACAGCTACAAACATTAAACTCATTTAGATGAACACAACACAGTTATTATTGTCGGGTGCATGGACACAAGGCTTACAGTTATTCGCAGCCCTATCCTTATTAATTATTATTCATGAAGGGGGCCATTTTGTTTTTGCCAAATTATTTAAAACACGCGTAGAAAAATTTTATTTATTCTTTGATTTTCTTTTTCCATTTTCAGGACTCTTAAATTTTTCCTTGTTTAAAAAGAAAAAAGGCGATACAGAATATGGTATCGGTTGGTTTCCATTGGGGGGCTATGTAAAAATAGCCGGTATGGTAGACGAGAGTATGGACAAAGAGCAATTAGCACAAGAGCCACAACCTTGGGAGTATCGCTCTAAAAAAGCCTACCAAAAATTAGGTATTATGTTGGGCGGTATTATTTTTAATATCATAGCAGCAATGATTATCTATGCTTTCATTTTTGGTATTTGGGGCGAACATTATTTGTCTACAAGCCAAGCTAAATATGGTATTGAGGCTAGTGAAGATGCAAAAGCTATAGGTTTTAAAAATGGCGATAAAATATTGAGTGTTGGCGGAGTTGTTTCAGATCGCTTTGATGCTAATCTTACCCAACTCATCTTAGCAGAAGCAAAAACAGTAGAAGTAGAGCGCGATGGGTTGCCAACTACCATTGCTATACCAGCGGGTACCATTAAGAAACTATTATCGAGCGGTACTAATAAAAATCCTTTTTGGTCATTTCGTACACCCTTCACTATCAGTCAGGTAGCTCCGGGAAGTGCTGCAGAAAAAATGGGATTAAAAGAAAAGGATAGTATACTTACCATCAATAACCAGCCGATTGCCTTTTTTGATCAATTGCAAGTTACCTTGTTACAATATAAAAACGAAGCTATTCAAGTAGTAGTAGCACATGAAAACAATACGGTAGATACCTTGTCTACAACAGTGCCTGAAAATGGCAAATTAGGAATTGTAGCAAGTATGGATCCGGATCGATATTTCAGTACGGTAACTAAGCAATTTTCTATAGGCGGAGCAATGGTAAAAGGCGTAACCAACACCTTTGATAAATTAGGGTTTTATGTAGAGCAGTTTGTATTCTTATTTACATCTAAAGAAGCCAATGCTAAAGACAGTGTAGGTGGTATGATCACCTTTGCAAAACAATTCCCTACTGAATTTACATGGTTAAGTTTCTTATCCTTAACGGCATTTATCTCCATTATTTTAGCCTTTATGAATTTATTACCTATCCCAGGATTGGATGGGGGTTATGTAGTATTTTTATTATTTGAAATGCTTACCGGCAAAAAAGTTAGCGAAAAAGTGATGGAAAAAGCAACTACTGTGGGCCTAGTATTACTATTAGCCTTAATGGTATATGCAAACGGAATGGATATTTTCCGATTATTTAAATAAGGTTAATAAACACATAAAAAAGGGCACGTTATGACTGACGTGCCCTTTTTCTTTTTATTTAATCAATGCAATGCCGTAACTTTGTAGTCTTACAAATTCTGGGGCCGACTGGTTTTGACAGCATTTATGCAGGATTGGTAAGCATGCCGTGCGTTGGATAATTAGCACGATAATCTGAATATTCAAAATCTATCTGGCAATACTCAGTATGCCATGGCTGCTTAATCAGTGATTAACCACCCATTTTGGCCGCACGCAAACAGCTGCCTATAGCTGTAGCTGCCGCCTAACTCGAAAAAAGAATAGGATAGGAAGTGTAGTGCTACGATACACTTGCGAAATCAAAGTAGATAAGCCTAGAGTGGGTTGGTTTAGTTCCGGCTATAGGACGAAAAATAATACTAAAATAAGCATGTAGAAAGCCTTTTGGGCGAATGTTTGGAACTGGGTTCGACTCCCAGCGGTTCCACTAAAAAATGGATTATCCGAAAAGGATAATCCATTTTTTTTATTTCCACTTGCCTTACGATTTGATTGGATTTTAGATTATTTTTGCTCTTTCAAAAACTAACAGTGTTCAACGCATTTAAAAATTCTATTGTTCGATTTATCGATTTCTTTTACAATCCCTTTTCGAAGTTGATGGATATAAGAACCTTCCGTTATTTAGCTTGCGGAGGTAGTAATGTTGTGTTAGATACGTTTATTTATTTTATTAGTTACAATTTCATTTTATTGCGACAAGCACATACCCTAATGGGCCTAACTTTTCAAGCGCATATTTTAGCCTTTGCTATGTCTTTTTCGGTGAGCTTCCCCATTGGTTTTGTATTGTCGAAATACATTGTATTTCCTGAATCGGAATTAAAAGGCCGTGTTCAATTATTTAGATACGCACTTTTAGTTGGTAGCTGCATTATTTTAAATGTGTTTTTCTTAAAACTTTTTGTTGAATATTTAGGCTGGTATCCAACCCCATCAAAAGTAATCACAACAGGTATTGTAGCTGTTTTCAGTTTCTTTTCGCAACGAAAATTCACTTTTAAAGTACAAATGTGATCTTGCATTTGTTGTGCCTGTTATTTTACTAATAATCTTTTCAAATGACCCTAGAGCAAATTAAAATCATGCGTGATCGAGTGCAACATTTGTGTACCTATTTGCGTATTGATGAAAAACAGGCCCAAATCAATAGTGATAAACAATTGACCTTGGCGGCGGGCTTTTGGGATGACAATACTCGTGCAACTAAAATTGTAAAAGATATTAATCAATTACAATATTGGGTAACCTTGTTTGAGCAAGTCCAACAAGCAGTGGAAGATTTTATAGTGCTATTTGAATTTTGGAAGGCTCAAGAAGCTCGTGAAGAAGAAGCAAAAAGCGCCTATGATATGGCCATAGAAGCGCTGGATACCTTAGAGTTTAAATCTACCTTAAATGAACCAGAAGATGCCTTGCCAGCAGTTATGGTTATCAACTCTGGTGCTGGCGGCACAGAGAGCCAAGATTGGGCAGAGATGCTATTGCGTATGTATAGAATGTATGGCGAAAAGCAAGGATGGAAGGTGTCAGAAATTGATTTGCAATATGGAGATGGTGCCGGAATAAAGCAAGCAAGCATTGAATTTGAAGGTCCCTTTGCGTTTGGATTTTTAAAGGCAGAAAGTGGAGTGCACCGTTTAGTGCGCATTTCTCCTTTTGATAGTAATGCCCGAAGGCATACTTCTTTCGCCTCCGTTTTTGTTTATCCGCTCATTGATGATACCATCGCTATTGAAGTGAGTCCGGCAGACATTGAGTGGGAGTTTTATAGAGCAGGCGGTAAGGGCGGACAAAACGTTAATAAAGTAGAAACAGCAGTGCGCTTAAAACATATACCAAGTGGTATTATTGTAGAATGTCAGCAATCGCGCACCCAAGGAGAGAATAGAGAAAAGGCATTAACAATGCTGAAAAGTAGGCTCTATGAAGAAGAACTACGTAAGCGCGAAGCCTTGAAAAACGCTAGCAACGCTCATAAAAAGAAAATTGAATGGGGTTCGCAAATTCGCTCTTATGTGTTTCACCCTTATAAAATGATTAAAGATCATAGAACCGATTTTGAAGTAGGTAATGTGGGCCCAGTAATGGATGGAGAAATAGATGGATTTATTAAAGCGTATTTAATGATGCTACAAGAATTAGATCATGAATAAACAAGCTAAATGGAAACAATCTATTGTCATTGGGAAACGAATTCTGAAAGAAACAGCGGCATTTAAAAGCACCTTCTATCTGCTCTTACTACTAAGTATCGTATTAGGAGCCATCAGTATATTGCGACCGTATCTTATTCAAATCGCTGTAGATACCTATATCCGAAAATTGGATTGGCATGGACTTATTTGGATAACCCTTATCCAATTATTGATTTTATTTACGGAGTCTGGATTACGTTTTTTCTTTTTGTATAGAATGAATTGGTTGGGCATGCATATCATGATGCGTATTCGAAATAGTGTTTTTACAAAAATCCTACATCAACAATTACGTTATTTTGATACCACCCCAATTGGCACTTTAACTACGCGTACGATCAATGATGTAGAAGCATTACAAGATATTTTTTCAGAAGGTTTTATTTCTATAATAGCAGATATTATTACTATCCTAGCGGTAGTGGGCGTGATGCTCTATACCAATTGGAAATTGGCATTAGTTTGTTTACTTACCTTGCCGCTCCTACTAATAGCTACCTATTTTTTTAAAGAGCAAGTACGAGCATCCTTTCAAGAAGTGAGAACGGCGGTAGCGGCATTGAATACCTTTGTACAAGAGCGCTTGTCGAACATGCATTTGATACAAGCGTATACCGCAGAAGAACAAAGCCTTAGAGCATTTCAGCAAATTAATGCACAGCATAGAGATGCCAATATAAAAGCCATTTTCGCTTATTCGGTTTTCTTTCCTGTTGTAGAAATTGTTTTAGCCACCGCTATTGGCTTATTAGTTTGGGTAGGTGCCAATCAGATGCTACACCAAGAAATTACAGCTGGTGTTATCATCGCGTTTATCATGTATCTCAATTTATTATTCCGCCCACTGCGTATGTTGGCCGATAAATTCAATGTTTTGCAAATGGGATTAGTAGCAGCAGAGCGGGTCTATCAAGTACTAGATCATCAAGCAGCAGAAGAAAATAAAGGCGTAGCACTGGCAGATGATATAAAAGGGCATATACGATTTGATCAGGTTTCTTTTTATTATGATGCACCACCTTGGATTGTAAATGCTATTTCCTTTGAAGTACCAGCCGGAACCTCCTTAGCTATTGTAGGTGCTACCGGTTCGGGCAAAACAACTATTGTACATTTAATAAATAGGTTATATGCCTATCAGCAAGGTCAGATTACAATTGATGGACAAGCCATAGAAAGCTATGAGCTCAACAGTCTTCGAAAACAAATTGGCTTTGTATTACAAGATGTTTTTTTATTTGCTGGAAGTATTTGGGATAACCTCACCCTCCAAGATCCAAATTTTTCAGAAGAGCAAGTAGCTGCTGTTTGTAAAGCCATAGGTGTCTATGATTTTATTATGCAATTACCCAATGGATATCAATATCAATTATTAGAAAGAGGACAAACCCTTTCACAAGGTCAGCGCCAATTGTTATCATTTGCCAGAGTATTATTGTACAATCCTAAAATTATCATTTTAGATGAGGCTACCGCTTCTATTGATAGCGAAAGTGAACAACGTATACAACTAGCCTTAGATTATTTATTGAAAGGGCGCACTTCAATTATTATAGCCCATCGATTATCTACAATCAAAAAGGCAAATGCTATAATGGTTTTAGATAAAGGCGTTATTGCAGAAAAGGGTTCTCATGAGGAGTTGCTTAAAAAACAAGGTGCTTATGCTCAATTATTGCAACAAAAAGCCTTAACAAATGTTTTATAATTTAAGCTTAGTATAAATAGTACCTTCGCACTTTAATTAATCCGTTATACAATGAAAAAATCAACTTTACTGTTACTTTTATATGTATTGGGATCCCCAATTTGGGCCCAACAGAAAATAAAAGGTATTGCTATTGATACGCTAAAACAATTAAGTATGCAATCGGCTACTGTAACGCTATTGGATAAGGCAGACTCTAGTATTATTTGTTTTACGAGAACGAATCCTGAAGGTGCATTTACATTAAATGTAAAAGAGCCGGGCACTTATTTATTATTAATCGGTTTTAAAAATTATGTAGATTATTACGACAACATCAATTTAGCTAGAAACGAAGAAAAGAATCTTGGAAGAATTCCGATGCTTTCGAGAGATCAATTGTTAAAAGAGATTGTAGTAACACGCCAACGAGCTGCCATAAAAATAAAAGGTGACACTACCGAATATGTAGCAGACAGTTTTAAGGTTAGAGATAATGCTAGTGTAGAAGAATTGTTGAAAAAATTACCTGGCATGCAAGTAGATCGTAATGGTAATATCACAGCGCAAGGCGAAAGTGTAGAAAAAGTACTGGTAGATGGCGAAGAGTTTTTCTCTGATGATCCGAAAGTAGTCACCAGAAATTTGCAAGCTAATGCGGTAGATAAAGTGCAAGTTTTTGACAAGAAATCTGATCAAGCACAATTCACAGGTATTGATGATGGGCAAAAAATAAAAACCATCAATTTGCAATTAAAAGAAGACCGCAAAGCAGGTTATTTCGGAAAATTTATTGCAGCAGCCGGTCCTCGTGTAGATCCAACAAGTAAAGAATTAGCTAAAAATGGTTATTTCGATAACCAGGGTATGATCAATTTGTTTAAAGGGAAAAGAAAAATTGCCTTGTTCGAAATTGTATCCAACACGGGTACGGTAGGTTTAGGTTGGCAAGATAGAGATAAGTTTGGAAGTGGTAACAATACCGTATTTGACGAAGAATCTGGGATTTCTTTTTCATCGAATAGTGAAGAAAATTGGGATGGCACTTTTGATGGTCAAGGGCTTCCAAAAGTATGGACGAGCGGCGTACATTATTCCAATAAATGGAACCAAGATACTTTTCATGTGAATTCTAATTTTAGAACGGCTAAGCAAATTGTAGAAACTAGTTCTAATACCAATACTCAATATATTTTAAGTGATACTAGTTTTAATCTGAGTAAAGAAAGTAGTGATCAACTGAGCACAAGTCTTCGTCATCGCTTAGACGGCATGTTTGAATGGAAAATTGATTCTAGTGCTACATTTAAAATTACTGCCAATGGAAGTATAAATCAAGCCTCGTTTGATGAAAAATCCACATCTTCTATGGAGAACCAACGAGCAGTGCTGTTAAATAATAGCGTAAAGAAACAAACATCCAATTCTGATGCTATCAGTAATAACGCTACCGCAATTTGGAGAAAACGCTTTCACAAAAAGGGACGTACGTTAACGGTTAATATAGATGAATCGGCAAAAAATGCAAGCAGTAATGGTATTTTAAACGTAACTAACACCTATGCTGGTGCGTTCGATTCTGTAACCAATCAATCAAAAACTACAGCATCTTCTAGCCTTACTTTAGATGCAAATGCCACTTATACCGAGCCGGTTATGAAAAATACTTTTGTTGAGTTTACTTATGGTGCGGGTATAAAAAATAATACCTCAGAGCGTTATTCCTATAATGCCTTGGTCAATGGCGATTATAATACTACCTGCGATTCTTTTTTTAGTAGCCATTATATGTTTAATGTATTTACACAAAAAGCAAGCACTACACTCAAGTACAATTATAAAAAAATGAATGTCTCTGTTGGTATGGGAGCATCTCAAACCAATTTTTCTCAAAAAGATTTATTTACGAATACTACACGTACGCGCACTTTTAATAATTTATTTCCCAAAGCAAGTTTCACGTATACTATGCAGGGTCACTCCCGATTTGTATTGCGCTATTCAGGTGCTACATCGCAACCAACAATAGATCAAATTCAACCCTTAAATCAAAATACCGATCCATTGAATATTGTTATTGGTAATGCAGATTTAAAACAATCTTTTAATAATAATTACTCTTTGAATTTTAACGATTACAAAATGCTAACGGGTGTATGGAAATACGCCGGCATCAACTATATTCAAACTAATGACGGCATTAGCACCAGCGATAGTATTACGGCAGCCGGTCGACGTTTTTCGAAATATGTAAATGTGGATGGCAATTATTTTGCAAATTTCTGGGGTGGTATGGGACGAAAAATTGATCGTTTAAATTTAACCGTGGGCTTCAATGTGAATGGTGCTTTAAACAATAGAAACAATATTGTAAATGGGGTTAAAAACTCAAGTAGCAATAATACATTCGGTTTTGGTTTAGATTTGAATTATGATAAAGAAGACAAATTCAATTTATCACTAAATCCAAGTATAGATTATAACGCAAATACCTCCAGTATTGGCAACAATATTAACTATCTCACATTTCAGTTAGATTTTAATGGAAACGTAACCTTGCCCCATCATTTTGAATTAGGCTCTGATTTTAATTGGTTTTTAAGACAAGAAACCGACATCTTTAAAATCGGTAATAATATTTTTAAATGGAATGCCTATATCAGTAAAAAACTATTAAAGAACGATCAGTTAGAATGTCGTTTTTATGTAAATGACATTTTGAATCAAAACTTAGGTTATAATCGTGTAGGGCAAAGCAATTTCATTACCGAAACATCGTATAACAATATTAAGCGTTACGCATTAATAAATCTTATTTGGAATTTTACAACCAATCCAATTACGAATGAAGGTGGCGGTAAAATGCATTTTAGAAAAAGAAAATAATTGACTATGAAATCTATTATTACCATTACAGTATCTTGTTTGCTTTTAAGCGCTTCAGTTAGTGCACAGTTTACAACACAAGGATATATTGAATTTGAACGCAAAGTAAATGTTCATCGTCAATTTGACGATATGCAGCAAGGGCCTTGGATAGAGCGTATGAAATCGCAAATTCCAAAGTTTGTAAGTAGTTATTTCGATTATTATTTTACAAGCGAAAAAACTATATATAAACCTGGTAGAGAAACAGAAAACCCCATTAAAATGTTTGGAGGCGGGTCGCCAGCTTCAAAAAATAGTGTCCTCACTAATTTTTTAACTGATTCGGTGATTGCAGAAAAACAAGTGTTTGAACAAGGGTTTTTAGTGCAGGCTCCCATACGAAAAATGAAATGGAAATTGGATTCGGAAGTAAGAACTATTGCGGGTTATACGTGTAGAAAAGCGCTAGGTATCATTTGCGATTCCGTGTATGTAGTTGCCTTCTATACCGAAGATATTCAAACTACAGGTGGGCCGGAAATGTTTGCGGGCTTACCGGGTATGATCTTGGAAATAGCAGTGCCTAGATTATATTCTACTTGGGTGGCAACAAAAGTGCAACTGCAAGCACCTAAAGAAACCGATTTTGTGAAACCACAAAAAGGTAAAAAAGTAAGTCCTGAAGAGTTGCAGAAAACTATTTTTTCGAGCATGAAAGATTGGGGCAATTTTGCTAGTAGAAACGTGTGGTGGGTTACCATCTAATTCTTTTATATTTACGGTATGAAAAAATACATATTCGCTTTACTAGTACTTCTTGTATCTTATACTGCATTGCAGGCCAAAACAGCACCCTTTAAAGAGGAGTTGGTATCGTTAAAAAGGGAAGCGCTTAGCCTCTATGGATCATTATTGCTTCCTAGTACTAATGCTACTAACACATTAGCAATCATCATTGCAGGTTCTGGTCCTACCGATAGAAATGGCAATAATATGTATATGGTGAATGACCATTTAAAAAAATTGGCCCAAGCAATTTCAAAAGAAGGTATTGCCACCTTTCGATATGATAAGCGTAGTATTGGAGAAAGCAAAAGTGATAAAATAAATGAAACGAATCTGCGATTTACCGACTATGTTGAAGATGCTAAAGCATGGATAGCCTTTTTTAGAAAAGACAAACGCTTTACTAAAATTGTAATCATTGGTCATAGCGAAGGAGCTACCATAGGTGCCTTAGCCAGTATAGAAGCCGATGCTTATGTGTCTATAGCAGGGCCAGGAAGAAAAGCCGATGAGATACTTAAAGAACAATTAAAAGCTTACCCAAATTTATACGGATCGGCAGAGAAAATTATGGATAGTCTAAATCAGGATTATGATGTAAAACAAGTACCTGGTGCCTTAATGAGTTTATTCCGACCAAGTGTGCAACCTTATATTAAATCATGGTTTAAAATCAGTCCTATTGCAGCAGTGCAAGCCTTGAGCATTCCCATTTTGATACTTCAAGGTAGCAGCGATTTGCAAGTAGGTGTGAAAGATGCTGAATTATTAGCAGCAGCTTATAAAAATGCACGTTTAACTGTGATCCCTAACATGAATCATATTTTCGTAGCAATTAATGGCGATGAGCAAGCTAATAAAGATAGTTATAGCAATGCTAGTTTGCCCATCTCCTCTTCCTTGTCCACTGCCATTGTTCAATTTTTAAAAGCTCTTTAATGCCATGTATACGGTTAAAACAATTACGCAAGCTTTAGAGCAAAAAGCGCCCTTAGCTTGGCAAGAAAGTTATGATAATAGTGGTCTGCAGGTAGGCGATCCCAATATGCAAGTAAAGGGTGTATTGCTTTGCTTGGATATTACAGAAGCGGTTTTAGAAGAAGCTCTTGCCAAAAAGTGTAACCTGATAATTGCCCATCATCCTTTATTATTCTCTGGATTAAAGAACATTACAGGAAGTACGTATGTGGAGCGCATAGTCATGAAGGCATTGCAACATCACATTGCCCTTTATGCTGCACATACTAATATGGATAATTGGAAAGGTGGTGTGAACGCAAAAATTGCTGAGAAATTAATATTAACAGATACCCATATATTGGCTCCTACCAGCAATGATTTGAATCTTTTGTATTATTATGCACCAGCTAGCCTGGTGCCGCAAATAGAACAAGCGCTATTTGAAGCAGGTGCTGGACAAGTAGGTAATTATTTTAATTGCTCCTTTCAAGTAGAAGGTTTGGGCGCTTTTCAAGGAAATGAGGATAGCTCACCCTTGATCGGTGCAGCAGGTGGACCAAGAGAGCAAGTAGCAGAAACCAGGATTGAGGTTTTGGTGCCCAACCATGCCTTAAGTAAGGTGCTTGCGGCTTTAAGAGCGGCCCATGAATACGAAGAGATAGCTTATGGCATTACCCCTTTGAAAAATAAAAATCAAGATTTGGGCGCTGGCATGATTGGCTCCTTAGAGCAGCCTATATCCGAAAGTGCTTTTTTAAGTTACTTAAAGCAGGCGCTTCCAACAGCATGTATAAAACATACCGAATTATTAGGTCGTCCTATTCAGCGCGTTGCCGTTTGTGGCGGATCGGGAAGTTTCTTATTGAAGGATGCTATTCAGGCAAAAGCGGATGTTTTTATCACATCAGATTTTAAATATCATCAGTTTTTTGATGCTGATAAACAGTTAGTTATAGCAGATATAGGGCATTATGAGAGTGAACAGTTTACGGTTGAAATATTTTACTCAATTCTTAACGAAAAATTCCCTAATTTTGCCATTCTTTATTCCGAAAGGAATACAAATCCAGTAAATTATTTTATATAATATGGCTACCGTAAAAGACTTTTCAATTGAAGAAAAACTAGTTGCAGTTTTAACCCTTCAAAAAATTGATTCAAAGATTGATGATATTAAAACCTTACAAGGCGAATTGCCGATGGAGGTGCGCGATTTGGAAGATGAAATCCAAGGCTTACAAACTCGTATTAACAATATCGACCTTGAAATAGATACTATTAATTCGGTTATTGCAGAGCGAACTGCAGGTGAAAAAGAGGCGAAAGCCATGATCAAGAAATACGAAAAACAACAAGAAAACGTAAAGAATAGCCGTGAGTTTGAAGCGATCAATAAAGAAATTGAGATGCAAGAATTAGAAGTGAAACTTTGCGAAAAGAGAATTAAAGATGCTACGTTTGAATTGCGTGATTTCCAAAATCAACGATTGAAAACAGAAGAAAAAATGGCTATCGTTCAAGAAGCTTTAGATGTAAAACAAGTAGAGCTTTCTAAAATTATTGCTAGCACTGAAAAAGAAGAAAAAGTATTGGTTGCAAAATCTACAGAAGCTAAAGCTCATGTTGATGAGCGCTTATTAGCTGCTTATGATCGTATCCGTACTAATTATAAAAACGGTATTGCTGTTGCATCTGTTTCTAGAGAATCTTGTGGTGGTTGCTTCAATGTAGTGCCTCCTCAGCGTCAATCAGAAATCCGTCAACGTAAAAAAATTATTACTTGCGAACATTGCGGTCGCGTTTTAGTAGATACCGACTTATTTGAAGCTACTAAAATCAACTAATTATTAGTTATAAAAAAACAGCAAGCGTTATGCTTGCTGTTTTTTTATGTACTGTGCTGTAAAATCTTTACAATAAGCTTTTATAAGCTTTCTTACCGATCTAAACGATTCCATGATTACTTCCTCCGTTCCGCTTGCTTTTGCTGGATCGGGAAAGTTGTAATGTAATTTTACGGCAGTAGTAGGGAAATAGGGGCATCTTTCTTTGGCATTATCACAAACGGTTATGACATAATCAAAAGGAATGGAATAATATTCCGAAATATTATTGGAAGTATGGGTGCTAATGTCAATACCATCTTCTTGCATAATAGCTATGGCTCTAGGATTGACACCATGTGTTTCTACTCCAGCGCTATAAACAATGGCATCTGAAGCGCAAAAGTGCTTTAAATAACCTTCTGCCATCTGACTTCTACAACTATTACCGGTGCATAATACTAAAATGTGCTTCATGGTTTTTTTATTTAAGTGAAGGAGAATAAAGTTTCTTTTTAAAATAAAAGGCCACATTTACTAGCATAATGAGGGCGGGCACTTCTACCAAAGGTCCTATAACACCCGCAAAAGCTTGACCGCTATTAATGCCAAAGACGCCAATAGCCACAGCAATAGCCAACTCAAAATTATTACCAGCTGCTGTAAATGCAATAGCAGTATTTGTTGCATAATCGGCACCTAATCGTTTGCCAATAATGAAACTGCCTATAAACATAATGGCAAAATAAATAACTAAGGGTAATGCAATGAGCAATACGTCAAAAGGTATACGCACAATTAATTGTCCTTTTAAGGTAAACATAATTACGATGGTAAATAATAAAGCAATAAGCGTTAAAGGGCTTACGCTAGGTACGAATTGCGTTGAAAACCAGGTGCTTCCTTTTAGTTGTATTAATAGCCATCGGGAACTAATGCCTAGTACAAAGGGAATGCCTAAATAAATACCTACAGATTTTGCAATATCCGCAATAGAAATATCCAACGTGCTCCCTTGATAGCCAAAATACGGAGGTAATACTGAGATAAACAGATAGGCGTAGAAACTGTATAAAACTACTTGTAAAACTGCATTGGCAGCTACTAATCCAGCACCATAGGCATTATTGCCATTCGCCAAATCTATCCATACCACTACCATAGCGATGCAGGGTGCAAGGCCTACCAAGATTAAGCCTTGCATATATTCGGGGTGATGGGGCAATAGCCATAAGGCTAAGCCAAACATTAATAAGGGGCCTACTACGAGTGTGAGAAAAAGAGAATAACCTAATAGTTTCCAATTGCTAAAAATCTGTTTGAGTTCTCCTAATTTTACTTTCGTAAAAGGTGGATACATCATGACAATCAAACCAATAGCGATGGGCAAATTGGTGCTGCCCTTAGAAAATTGATTTATAAAATCAGCAGTACGAGGTATAAAATAACCTAGGGCAATGCCAAAAAGCATAGCGCTAAATATCCATAAGGTTAAATAGCGATCTAAAAAGGAGAGTTGTTTTCTTTGTTCCATATGTTAGTTTTTAACAGCAACCACTTCCCGGTTCGCATACTTTGTTTATTACGGGTAAGTCGCTAAGGCTTTTTTTAATTTTTAGATTTGGAATGCCGCATTGATCCGGTGCAAGGCAATTGGTTTGTGTAGCCAATAGTATAAAGGCCTCACCATTATATCCAAGTGCGTATTTATTGATGCTTTGATCTTGATATTCTATTTCGATTTCTAAATTGTTTAAGTCAAACAGTTTATTGGATTGCTGAATGATACCAATCAATTTATCGGCTTGTAATCGATGGGCAGTATCATCGGCTACCCATAGTTGCATGCTTGCTTTTCGTTCTTTACGAATTGTTTGACCGCAGTCTATATAATTTTTTTCAATGCTTCCTACTTCGGTTACATGAAAATGCAAAGGAACACGTTCCTGATTGGGCAACATAAATACTACTTCTTTACAAGTAGTTAAGTGTGTTATAAATTGTTGGATAGTCACCATTAGCAACATGTTTTATTTGGTGAATTAAATTTTGTATTCATAAATTGAAGTAAAAGCACTTGTGCTTTTTCCCATTCTTTCTCGTTAATGCAATAGCAGGTGCTTGCGCCACTAATAGTACCTTTTAGCAGACCAGCATCTTTAAGTACTTTTAAATGCTGTGAAATAGTAGCTTGCGATAAGGACAATGCATCGACAATAGAGCCACAAATGCAGCTTTTTTGTTTGCTTATAAATTGGAGTATGGCAATGCGTGCCGGGTGGGCGAGTGCATGTGTTAACGCAGCTAATTCAAGCTGCTTTTTGTTGTAATTATGTAGTTTAGTGGTTCCCATCTATTCATCGCAATATTACGATGAAATAATTACTTTCCCAACTTATTAATTTTTTATAATTTAGAGTTTAAACCACATTAATAATGAGAAGCAAAATAATTAATATATTATCGGTACTAGTAGGTGTATTAATAGGGGCCATCGTCAATATGGCCATTTTAATGATGAGTAGTGCTGTCATTGCGCCACCAAAAGGAGTAGATATGACTACCGATGCAGGGATCAATGCAGCGATGCCTTTATTAGAGCCTAAACATTTCCTGATGCCTTTTTTAGCGCATGCCATCGGAACATTTGTGGCGGTTTATTTGGCCACTCGTTTTTCAAAAACAAAAGCTATCCGTATTCCGATTATTATTGCAAGTATCTATTTAATAGGTGGTATTATGGAAGTAATGAATTTGAATGCCCCACTTTGGTTCAATGTTATAGATTTGCTTGGCGCCTATTTTCCAATGGCTTTTATAGCGTTTAAATGGGGAAAGCGAGATTAGGAATACACCTTCCCTTTTTCTTCTAATAGCACATATGCCTCTGCCCATGTAGGAATAGAATCCGCTTCGAATCCGTATGTGCGACCTGTTGCAATTTTATGAAATGCTTTCATAGCCTTTCGATGCACACCAGATTGCAAAAAGCACAACATGTCTTCGCGCGATGCCCAAGCTGTTAGTGTGCATTGATAGCCTTTTATGCGTTTTACTTCACAAAAAGTATTTCCTTTAGCTTTTCGGGCTTGTTCAAACGATGGAATGGCCAATCGCCAAAATTGAAAATAACTGATGATGCCTTTTGGTTTCAGGCCTGTGATAGAGATGTAGCTCATATTATCATTAAAAAAGTAAAGCTATTTAATCTAAATCAATAAACTAAAAAACCCGACATTTCTATGTCGGGTTTTTTATTGGCTCCCCCTTCAGGACTTGAACCTGAGACCCCATGATTAACAGTCATGTGCTCTAACCAACTGAGCTAAGGAGGAATCTAATTGCTTGTTTCAGAATTAGGACTGCAAAGATAGGCACGATTTTTTTTATAGCAAATATTTTAGCCTCTTTTTTTAAATAAATCTCAGATTATGCAGCACTAGTTTAATATCGGTCCAGGCATGGTAATGCAGCGCATAGTCTTTATTGAGTTGCTGTGCCAATGCTTCGTTGGGTACAAAATCAATTTGATAATGGTAAGCAGCTACAATACCCGGCACTAATTTTGGCAATTGAGGATCGGGCTTTATGGTGGCGCAATAGCCCACCCAAGTAGCTTTCCCTTTTAATACGCTTAGGCTCGCTTGTGCTTTTTTATCTAAAGAAAATTTTAAAATCGCTAAAATAGGTAGGCTCATAAGCACGCCGATACTGATAAGCAAATCAATCATTCGTTTGTTACGAAGCTGATCGGGGTCGGACAAGGCATATATTGGGTCCATTTGTAAGGAATCGCCGGCTAGCTCACTTTGATTGCTGCCTATAAAATAATGGCTGTTCGAAATATGGATTTTGTAATTGTATTTTGGTCCTAATATCCGCATCCACTCAAATAATTGCGAAT
This sequence comes from uncultured Bacteroidota bacterium, assembly GCA_903912405.1. Classification (GTDB taxonomy): domain Bacteria; phylum Bacteroidota; class Bacteroidia; order Chitinophagales; family Chitinophagaceae; genus CAIWHF01. The sequence continues at coordinate 16,040 of CAIWHF010000096.1, forward strand.
AGGATAAGGCATCATTCACAAAGACTATTTCATTGCTACTGGTTGCTTGTAATAATTGTTTAAATTGACTGCTCGGGGTAGCTAAAGTATAAGGGTCGTCTTGCACATGGCCACATAATTGCGGTGCCCAAGAAAGCCTTTTCCAATTTTGTTGTATTTCTAAATAGCTATCGGTATTGCCAAATACCACTGCTTTAGCTGAAATGCTGCCTGCATAAGTGAGTGGTATAATGCCTAAGCGATGTACCAATTCATGTGCTGCTAATAAGAGCAGGCCGCCTGTCATGCCACTTAATACAATTAAGGCTCTGGAATATCTTAAATCAGCTGGAAGCAAACCATAATATGCCAAACAGAGAATACTGCCAATAAACATAGCGCGCACTACCCGCATGGGTTTATATAGTTTATTGTAAACGCCATTGAAATATAAAGCGCCCATCCAAATCAATAAATAAGCAGGGTAGGTATAATTGATAAATTTGCTAGAAACGATATTGATGTTTTTGATATGCTCTACCCAAAAACTAGTGAGCAAAGAAAGTGTACAAAATAAAACGATGAAATCTACAAGGGCCAATTTATATTTTTTCAACCAGTTGGTTGCAAATCCTATAGCACCTCTTAGCGCAATGCCCAATTTTATGAAGCCAATAAACAAACCTGCATTAGCGGCTGAGTAGTGTTTTTTTACAAAGGTTATAAGGGCATCATTAAAAACTTTTACATATTGATAGCTGAGTTTTTTAGTGCTTTCGCCTTTAAAATGCAAAACCGTTGCCTCTGGATAATACATGTTTAAGTAACCTCCTTTATTAATACGATAGTTTAAATCTACATCCTCGCAGTACATAAAGAATGATTCGTCGAAAGCACCGGCAATATTGGGTAAGATGGAAGCTCGAACAAACATACAACAGCCCGAAAGCGCTTCTACTTGTGCGGTTTCCCATTCGTTGATATGCGCAGCATAATAGCGATTGAGGTAAGCATTTTTAGGAAATAATTTATGCAATCCTAAGGTTTTGAAAATAGCTACGGAAAGTGTTGGGAACGATTTTTTTGCATCGGGTGCAAATTTACCTTTGCCATCAATCAATCGCGGTCCTAATGCGCCTACGCCTTGATGGGCATCTAAATACGCTATGCATTTTGCAAAGGTGTCTTCAGCTACAATAGTATCCGGATTTAAAAATAAAATATATTCACCTTGTGCTACGCGCACCGCTTGATTATTGGCTTTCCCAAAACCAAGGTTTACCGTATTGGCGATAAAATGCACCGAAGGGAAACGCGATTTTAAATACGGTATACTATCATCTTGCGACCAATTGTCTACTACTATCACTTCTGCATTAATGCCCATGCAGGCTTTAAATACACTATCTAAGCATACTTCTAAGAAGTGCTTCACTTTGTAGTTTACAATGATGACGGATAGTTTCAATGCTTGTTTTTTTATGAATGCTAAATTAAGTAGTAAATTGTATTTAAACGAATTATTTATAGATTAACGCAAACGGGATTGATTTATTTTATAAGCCAAATTCTTTTGGGCAACACAATAGCCCCTTAAAATTTTTGTACCTTTACCCAATGATGAACATCCGACAGTTGTCACTCGATGCGTTAACGCAAGTTTTTAAAGAATGGGGAGAGCCTGCATTTCGTGCCAAACAAGTATACCAATGGCTATGGCAAAAACATGCTGCATCGTTTGATGCGATGAGTAATCTATCGAAAGATTTACGAACTAAATTAGCGGAATCGTATACGATACCAAAAGTAAAAATTCATCATTCGCAATTTAGTAGTGATGGCACTATCAAATGTCGTTTTCAATTACACGATGGACATTTTGTAGAAGGCGTTTTAATTCCTACCGAAAAAAGATTGACTGCCTGTGTGTCTTCGCAAGTTGGTTGCTCATTGAGTTGTAAGTTTTGTGCAACCGGTTTTATGGAGCGCAAAAGAAATATTGAGTTTGATGAAATTGTAGATCAAGTAACGCTGATCAATGGTTTGTGCGAAGAGCATTTCAATAAAAAACTTACGAATATTGTGTTTATGGGCATGGGCGAACCGTTGCTAAACTATAAACACGTTTTAAAGTCTATTGAAAAAATTTCTGATCCGGAAGGCTTAGGTATGAGTCCCAAGCGTATTACGGTTTCAACAGCTGGCGTTGCAAAAATGATTAAGCAATTAGGCGATGATCAAGTAAAATTTAAATTGGCGTTGTCCTTGCATGCACCTACCGATGCACAACGCAACCAGATTATGCCCATCAATGAAAGCAATGATTTAGAATCGTTGATAGAAGCCTTGAATTATTTTTATCAAAAAACAAAAAATGAAATTACGCTCGAGTATATTTTATTTAAAAACATAAACGATAGCACTGAAGATGCTAATCAATTAGTAAAAGTATTTAGAAAAATCCCAGCCGATTTAGTAAATATTATAGAGTATAACCCCATAGAGCAAGCTCGTTTTCAAAAGCCAGAAGAGGCAGTGGTTGTAAGCTTTATGCAACAACTAACCACACAACGCGTGAATGCTCGTTTGCGTAAAAGTAGAGGTAAAGATATCGATGCGGCTTGCGGACAATTAGCCAATGTAAAACAACACTAAGGCATGAATGTACCCTTTTATATAGCAAAAAAACAGGGTTTCCAACAACGCAATGCGTACACCGCTTCTATTGTTAGAATAGGCATTATTGCAACGGCTTTAAGTGTGGCCGTTATGATCATTTCATTTTCATTTATTAATGGATTTAAATACACCGTAAAAGAAAAAGTAACTCAGTTTTGGGGCGATGTTACTATTGCTGATTTTGGCCTGAAACCACAAGCTAATTTAGTAGCTGATGCTATTTATAAAGATGTTCGACTAGAACAAGCATTACATGAAAATAAGAATATAGCGGCTTATTTTCCGTATATATTACGACCTGCTATATTGCATGCACATCAATTAATGGAAGGCATACAATTGAAAGGCATAGATGCTTCTTTTCATTGGGCTAAGACCATGCACTATAGCGGCGAGGCACGCTTTAATCTCGATAGTGCCAACACAAATTCTATTGTATTATCTACCACTACGGCCAATAGATTGCACTTGCAAAAAGGATCTGCGTTGTTCGTTTATTTTTTACAAAAAGAAAGTGCTGTTCCCAAAATTCGTAAACTACAAGTTGTGGGTTTGTATCATACCGGTATGGAAGAATTGGATAAGCATTTTGCCTTTTGCAATTTGTCTTTATTGCAAAAAGTAAATCAATGGAATGCACAACAAATTTCAGGCTATCAAGTGCAAGTAACTGATCCGTTGCAGGCTTCGAGTATGGCCAATAGCCTGCAGCAGCAATATTTGCAAGCGCCGGTAATAGCTACGCCTACAAGCGAATTGTATGCGAGTATTTTTGATTGGTTGCATTTGCAAGACATGAATGCGCGCATTATTTATATCATTATGATTTTAGTAGCGATGATTAATTTAAGTGTTGCTATTTTAATTTTAATTGTAGATCAATCGAAAACAATTGGTGTATTACAATCCTTAGGTATGCGCTTTTGGGAGATACAAAAAATATATTTGTGGCATGGTTTTAAAATCGCCACTTGGGGTGTAGGCATAGGCACCTTATTAGCATTAGGTATTTGTGTTGCACAAATGCAATTTGGATTTTTAAAATTAAACGAAGCTACCTACTATATGGCCGAAGTGCCCGTTAAATTGTCTTTGCTGCCTATTGTGTGCATCGATGCAGGCACAATTTTATTGTGTGCCATCTGTACCTTATTGCCAGGTTTGTATATTCGTACCTTGCAAGTAAATAAACTTATTCAGTTTAAATAAAAAACGGATGCAAAGCAATAAAGAGCTATATATTGAAATCTGTACGCGAGATACAAGCATTCCCTTGTTTCTACAGCCCCTTTGGTTAGACTTGGCAACTACCAATTGGGATGTTTTATTGCTATATAACGGTAGTGCTGTTAGCGGCGCTTTGCCCTATCATACAAGCGTATTGAAAAAAACACCGTGTTTTATCAATCCCATTTGGACCCCTTATGTAGGCATTCATATTTTTTATCCAAGCGATTTGAAGGAGAGCAATAAAGCTCGTTTCGAAGAACAAGTTTGGTTGCAGGCATTGGAGCAATTGCCTTCTTTTGCAAAAATTCATATCGGTTTATTCCCTTCGCAATTGCCAGCATCGAGTTTGCGTGCGCATGGTTTTCAAGTTTTAGCTCGACAAACTTTTGTCGTTGATTTACAACAAGACGAAGCTTCGTTACTAGCGGCTTGCAAAGAAGCTATCAAGCGTCATATACAAGCAGGTCAAAAACAGTTGTTAGTGCAAGAAGCACCGCAAGAAGCCTTGTTGCTTTGGAAGCACTACAGCACCACCTTGCAAGAAAAAAATACAAAGCTTATAGGATCAGCAACAGCTTTAGCCAAAGTGGTTGAAAAAAGTATAGCTTTAAACATAGGCGCTTTGTATAAAGTGGTCGATGCGCAAGGGATTGCACATGCTTGGGCATGGGTGGTATGGGATAAGCAGAGGGCTTATTACTTAATGGGTGCGCGCTCTTCAGCAGCGCCACATGCATCGGCACTGACGTATTTATTGTGGCAATCGATTTTACTGCAAAAATCGAATGGTAAAATTAGTTTTGATTTAGAAGGCAGTATGGATCAAGGAGTAGCTAATTATTATCAAGGTTTTCCGGCACAAAAAACCATGTATATAGCGGCACAAAAAAACAGCCATTGGTTTTGGAAACTCCGCGCTTTATTTCCTTAAAAAGGCAGTTCTCCATTCGCTTTTGACGCGTATCTTTTCATTTTTAAGACATTTTGGCAAATAAAATCGCTTGGCAAGCTTTTTGCTATTATTTTTGCATACTTAAAATTAAAAAATAATAAAGCATGAATAGTCAAAGTGTACCAGAAAATGAAGCAATGCAAGACAAGCTGACACCAGAAGAACAAGAACAAACCACATCATCAGCAGATGCTGCTGCTCCTGAGCAAGATGAAGTAGCGACTTTACATGCAGCCTTGGAAGCCAGCAAAGATCAGTATGTGCGTTTGATGGCAGAATTTGAAAATTTTAGAAAACGTACGGCAAAAGAACGTTTAGAATTATTTCAAACAGCGGGGAAAGATATTATTCAATCTTTGTTGGAAGTAGTAGATGATATGCATAGAGCGGAGCAACAAATAGAAGCTGCTGCCGATGTGCAAGCGTTAAAAGAAGGCGTTGCCTTAGTATTTTCTAAATTAAAATCGACCTTACAACACAAAGGCGTAAAGGAAATGGAGGCTAAAGGCATGGAGTTTAATCCAGATTTGCACGAGGCTATTACCGAAATACCGGCACCAACAGAAGAGCTGAAAGGCAAAGTGGTAGATGTATTGGAACGCGGTTATTATATGAATGACAAATTAATTCGCTTTGCAAAAGTGGTGGTGGGAAAATAGTTTCACCAAGCTTTTAAATAAAAAAACAACCCATGGCAAAAAGAGATTATTATGAAGTGCTGGGCGTAAGCAAAAGTGCCAGTGCCGATGAAATAAAGAAATCGTATCGCAAAATTGCGATGCAGTTTCACCCCGATAAAAACCCGGGCGATAAAGCAGCGGAAGAAAAGTTTAAAGAGGCTGCCGAAGCGTATGATGTATTGAGCAATACCGATAAAAAAGCACAATACGATCGTTTTGGCCATGCCGGTATGGGTGGTGGCGCAGGCCATGGTGGTGGTTTTGGTGGCATGAATATGGAAGATATTTTTAGCCAATTTGGAGATGTGTTTGGCGATAGTGGTTTTGGTAGTTTCTTTGGTGGTGGCGGACAGCGCGGTGGTCGCAGACAAGGCACTAGAGGTGCTAATTTGCGTGTGAAAATCAAAATGAATTTTGAAGAAATTGCTAAGGGTGCAGCTAAGAAAATTAAAGTAAAAAAGCATGTAAGCTGTACTACTTGTAGTGGAAGTGGTGCAAAAGATAAAAATTCGGTACAAACCTGTGGCACTTGTAAAGGAAGCGGCCAGGTGCGCCAGGTGCAACAAACCTTTTTGGGGCAGATGCAAACCGTAGGCACTTGCCCTACGTGTAGCGGAGAGGGTACTACCATTTCCGCCAAATGTGTATCTTGCAAAGGCGAGGGTAGAGTATATGGAGAAGAAACCTTGACTTTAGATATCCCAGCAGGTGTATTTGATGGTATGCAATTGAGCATGCAAGGAGCGGGCAATGCCGGCGAGCGTGGCGGATCGAATGGTGATTTATTGATTGTTATAGAAGAAGAAAAACATCCGCAATTAAAACGACAAGAATTAGACGTTATTCATCAGCTCTTTTTATCCTTCCCAGATGTGGTGATGGGTACGAGTGTAGAAGTGCCTACAATAGATGGAAAAGCAAAGATAAAAATACCAGCGGGCACGCAAAGCGGCAAGCTGTTTAGGCTTAAGGGTAAAGGCTTTCCGGCGTTTCAGTCGTATGAAAAGGGAGACCAATTAGTGGAAGTCAATGTATGGTCGCCACAGACCCTTACAGATGAGGAAAAAGCCTTATTAGAAAAGCTCAACCAATCGCCCAATTTTCAGCCTAGCCAGGATGCCAAAGAGGGGAAACACGATAAAAGCATCTTTGACAAGTTAAAAGACGCCTTTGCGTAGGTAAAAAATAAGAACAGTTAAATAAAAGCTCCCATAGGGGGCTTTTATAGTTTTGTTTAAAAAAAATTTAACAAAAACTTGTTTTTTAGATATAGGTTGTCTATTTTTAAATTCTGAATAAAGGTAAACCAATAAACCAATGTGTTAATTTAGTAAAAATTAACCCTACCAAATATTCGGAAAACCAATACCAATAAGTAACACAGAACAAACCATAAATATAGCTTAAATAAAACCAATCAAGTATGATCCAATTATCTACATTGAAAAAAAGCGGCTTAACCTTAGCATTATTGCTGATTACGTTAATAAGTCGCGCACAGTTGTCGGGTACTATTACGGTGCCTAGTGTAAGTTATCCAGACTTAGCTACTGTTATCTCTGCTCTTAATACAACAGGTGTATCTGGTGCAGTTACCGTAAACATTAATGCTGCACAAACTGCACCAACGGGAGGGTTTCGTTTAGGAAGTGCAACTTTAAATGCAAGTGTAAGTGCTACTAATACAATTACTTTTGCGAGTAACGGCAATGCAAGCAATGCAATTACTGCGGCTGCAGGTACAATTGCTAACGGTACAACATTGGCTACTACTAATGGTTTACATGATTTTATGTTTGCTGTAAGTGGCACCGACTATGTAACTTTTAATGGTGTGGTATTTACGGAGCCTAGCACTAATAAT
>CAIWHF010000097.1 GCA_903912405.1 uncultured Bacteroidota bacterium
TTGCTCAAACTTACCTATGCGCTGTTTTATAGCCGATGTAAAAGATCCTTTTTCATGGCCAAACAATTCACTTTCTATCAATTCAGAAGGAATTGCTGAACAGTTTACTTCTATAAACGGACCATTAGCACGATTGCTTTTTTCATGTAGCGCCTTAGCGACCAATTCCTTTCCAACACCATTTTCACCAGTTATTAATACACGTGCGTCTGTAGGAGCAACTTTGTCAATAGTTTCTTTAATTTTAACTAAAGCTGAAGAAGATCCAATCATATCGGATTGGCTATTCTTATTAACTTTCTTTCTCAATTGTTTCGTTTCAACAATTAAGTTGCTTCTATCTATGGCGTTTCTAATAGTTATTAACAGCCGATTTAAATCGGGTGGTTTTGCAATAAAATCAAAGGCGCCTTTTTTTACCGCATCTACAGCAGCATCGATAGTGCCATGGCCTGATATCAAAATAAAAGGGATGTCTGGCTTTAATTCCAATGCTTGATCAAGCACCTCTATACCATCCATCTTAGGCATTTTTATATCACACAAAATACAATCATAATCATTTTCTTTAATTTTCTTGATGGCCTCTACGCCATCTACTGCTTCTTCAACCTCAAATCCTTCAAAACTTAAAATATCTTTAAGTGCAGATCTTATTGCTTTTTCATCATCGACAACTAGAATTTTTTTTGACATTCAATTTTGTTTTAAATAAAAAAAATTATTTCTGTTTTTTATTGCTTGGCACAACATGCGGATAATCTAACCATGGGCCTGATTTTATACCCTCTTTAAAGAAACCTTTTTGTTTTAATAAGCCATCTGTGTAAAAATACTTCCAAACACCGTTTTCTTTTCCATTCAAATAATTTCCCGTTTCGCTTATTATTCCATTGTTGTAGTAAACAATGGTTTCGCCATCTAAAACACCGGCTTTATAATTTGTTTCAATCATTTTGCTACCGTTATCGTAATATAAAGTGGTAGTGCCGGAGCGCAAATCGTTGCTATAGCTTGCTACTTCTTGTAGTTTACCATTTGGAAAATATTTTTTCTCTGTCCCTTCTTTTTTACCATCCGCATAATAGGTTTCAAAATATAAATGATTACCATTGGTATAATATCTTTGTAAGCCTTCTAATTGATTATTAAAATAATTTTCTTTTGCACGCACCATTCCATCGCCATTAAATGTAATGCTTGGACCCATTAAAATTGCCTTGTCAAAAGATTGTAGCTTTAAGATGGCTCCATAATCGTTATAAATAGACCAAATTCCTTGTTTTCTATTATTGTCTAAAATACCCTCTTCGGCAATCTTTCCATTTTTTAAATACTGTACGAGCTGTATTTGAGCCGATTTCCTTACAGAAATAGTATCTTGTTGTGCACTCAATTGAAACGAAGTCAATAGTATTAAAATGATACTAAATATATATTTTGAGCGTAGGTTCTTATTCATATCTAACACAAAATTATCAAATATAATTTAATAACGCACACAGAAATACAGCAGCTTTTCATTCTTCTTGTTTAAATTAAAATCATCTGCATTAAGTACCTTTGAATAGTATGTTATCTCTATCCCTTGACGTTGCCATTAGTCAACTCATTTTGCACCTTAAAAATCTTCCTGGCCAGCTAGCTCAAGAACGCATGGCTGGAAGAGTTGTTGCGTCGCCTTCCGAAATTCCTTCTAATGCAAAATTAAGTGCCGTTATGATCTTGCTTTTCAAAAAAGAATTCGATTGGCATTTTTGCTTAATTAAAAGAGCAGAAAGTCAGGGGGCGCATAGCGGACAATTTGCTTTTCCCGGTGGCAGCATAGATGATTTGGATACTAGCCTTTTACATACCGCCATAAGAGAAACTAAAGAAGAAATAGGGGTGCATCTAAAAGAAGAACAAATAATTGGTGCGCTTACACCACTTTACATTCCCGTTAGCAATTACCTGGTTCATCCTTTTATTGCCTATTGCGATGCGCCTACGCATTACGAACTTCAGATAGAAGAGGTTGCCTTCGTTAAAGAATTGGAACTCGCCCATCTTTTAAACCCACTAAATAAAACTAAAACAAGTATTCGCTTAAGAGATGCTCCACATACCCAAATAAATGTACCCGCCTATAAAATTTCGGATACAGAGGTAATCTGGGGTGCTACAGCTATGATATTAGCGGAGTTTGAAGTAATTTTAAGTCGAATTAAGGAACAAATAATTTAATTTTGTGATTCCAAAATAAATGATTGGAATACTATCCTAAGATAATTTCCACAAAATGCTATAACAACACTATGCTTACATCTGCTGAAATACGTCAACAATTTCTTGACTTCTTTAAGTCAAAAGAACATTTAATAGTTCCGTCTGCACCCATTGTAGTAAAAAACGACCCAACTTTGTTGTTTACCAATGCAGGTATGAACCAATTTAAAGATTACTTTTTAGGTAATGGCTCACCTTTACATACAAGAATAGCAGATACTCAAAAATGCTTGCGTGTAAGTGGCAAGCATAATGATCTTGAAGAAGTAGGCGTGGATACGTATCATCATACTATGTTTGAAATGTTGGGCAATTGGAGCTTTGGAGACTATTTTAAAAAAGAAGCCATTGCTTGGAGTTGGGAATTACTAACAGAAGTGTATAAGCTTGATAAAAGCAGATTATATGTTTCTGTTTTTGAGGGTGATGAAAAAGAAGGCTTGCCAGCTAGCACTATTGCTTTAGAAGAATGGAAAAAAATCGTTGATGCATCACATATTGTTTTTGGAAATAAAAAAGATAATTTCTGGGAAATGGGTGATATAGGGCCTTGTGGACCCTGTAGTGAAATACATATCGATTTGCGATCAGATGAAGAACGCGCACAAATAGCCGGTAAAGACTTAGTCAATAAAGATCATCCTCAGGTTATTGAAATTTGGAATAATGTATTCATGCAATACAATCGTTTGAAAGATGGCTCTCTTCAACCGCTACCTGCTCAGCATGTAGATACCGGTATGGGCTTTGAACGTTTAGTAAGAGCGGTACAGGGAAAAGCATCTAATTATGATACTGACGTATTCACAGGTACCATTCAAGAAGTAGCTTCAATCACTAACAAAGCATATCATTTTGGTGATACCAAACAAGATGTTGCTTTTAGAGTGATAGCCGATCATATACGTGCCATTGGCTTTGCTATTGCAGACGGACAACTACCGAGCAATACAGGAGCAGGCTATGTTATTAGAAGAATTTTAAGAAGAGCAGTTAGATACTACTATTCGTATTTAGATTACAAACAACCTTTGTTATTTAAATTAATCCCCGTCATTGCTCAGCAATTCGAAAAAGTTTTCCCTGAATTACATGCCCAATTAGAATTTGTATCAAAAGTAGTACGAGAAGAAGAAGAAGGCTTTTTAAGAACCTTAGAAAAGGGGTTGAAGCGAATGGAAGAGGTGCTGAAAGCCGATTCTATTTGTATTAATGGCGCTATTGCTTTCGAGCTTTATGATACCTATGGTTTTCCGTTAGATCTAACGCGATTGATTGCCCAAGAACAAGGCAAAACGGTTGATGAGGCAGGCTTTGAAAGCGAAATGGCCAAACAAAAAAACAGATCTAGAGCGGCTACTGCATTAGATACAGAAGATTGGATACAAGTAAATAATATGGATACCGTTCAGTTTGTGGGCTATGAACATAGCGCTTGTAAAACGAGCATTATTAAATATAGAAAGGTTACAGCTAAAGGCAAAGAGAGCTATCAGCTTGTTTTAGAAAAAACCCCTTTTTACGCAGAAAGCGGTGGACAAATAGGTGATACTGGCTATTTGAAAAATAAACTAGATACGATCATCATTACAAATACTAAAAAAGAAAATGACTTAATCATTCATTTTACTGATGCATTACCAAGTTCACTAGAGGGTACTTTCGATGCTCAAATTGACGAAGCAAAAAGACTACAAACAACACTACACCATAGTGCAACACACTTGATGCACGCTGCTTTACAACAAGTTTTAGGTAGTCATGTAGCTCAAAAAGGGTCTTTGAATAGTGATGCTATTTTACGTTTCGACTTTTCTCATTTCGCAAAAATGACACCTGAAGAAATTAAAAAAGTAGAACAATTAGTTAATGAAAAAATTAGAGCGACTATCCCCGTTGTTATTAAAGAAATGAGCAAAGAAGAGGCCCATGCAATTGGGGCAACTGCTTTGTTTGGTGAAAAATATGGCGATCGCGTACGTGTTGTTATTATGGATCCTAATTATTCTATTGAATTATGTGGTGGCACGCATGTAAGCAATACCGGAGCAATTGGACTTTTCAAAATCCAAAGTGAAAGTGCTGTTGCTGCAGGGGTTAGAAGAATTGAAGCGGTGTGTGGCGCATTAGCTGAAGCAGCTATTGCGGAGAGTTTACAAGAATTAGACGCTGTGAAAAACCTTTTAAAAAATCCAAAAGATACGGTTAAGGCTATTGAAAACCTGCAAAGCGAGCTCTCTGGCATCAAAAAACAACTTGAAGCTATTGAACAGCAACAATGGGCTATTATCGCTCAAGACTTGGCCAACAAAGCAATACTGGTAAATAACAAAAAGTTTATTGGTGCAGAATTACATGTTTCCAATGCTGATGCGTTAAAGAAAATATGCTCCGACTTAAGAGCACATGCTTCACTCATTGTTGTAGTTGCGTCTATTGATGGAAAAGCGCAAGTAGCTGTAGGCGTTGACGATACGCAAGCACAAGAATTCAATGCAGCTACAATCATAAAACAGCACATTGCTCCGCTTATTAAGGGCGGTGGCGGTGGCCAAAGCACCCTAGCAACAGCAGGGGGACAAGATGTAAGTAAATTACAAGATATTATAACCGTTGTAAAGGGTTTACTCTAACAAAAAAGGCGTTTCGAATGAAACGCCTTTTTTGTTAGTATTGGCTTTTTATAATCCAGAGATACAAAGACCTACAGAGTATGGTGTTATATCAGGACCACTTCCAGCTTTGAATAAGGTATTTAAATTATAAGCAACAAACAGCGAAAAATTGCCATAGCCTACTCTTGCAGTAGCTGCAAACCTCCACGTATCTAAAAAATGTTTTGAAACTACTTTATCTGTAGTTTTAACACCACTAAAAGAGTAAACACCTTTTGTATGCGCTTGAAATAAGGTTCCAATTCTTAGACCAATAGCCGCTTTAAAACCTTTGTTCTTATTGACATTATTGTCAAAATAACGCAATTCTAAAGGAGCCTCAAAATAAGCCGTTGTCAGTTTATATTTACTATAGTTTTTGGTTTCTGCCTCAAACTTTACAAAAGTAGTGTCGGCAAAACGCGCCTCTTGATTATCTAAATAAATGCTACTGCTACCTATGCCAATGCCTGCTGCAAAACTTAATTTTGAATTTTTTAGAGGATAATTTTTACATAGATATACATTTAAACCTTTTCCTATTCCAGTAGTATGAATGGAATCTGGTTTGCCAGCCCATCCGTCAATGCCTAATTGAATCATTAAAAAATCGCTAGCCGGTTTTTCGGTCGGTGTTTTAGTTTGCGCACTTACCGTTGTGCCCAATGCCAACATGCTTAGTAGTAAAAGTCGAAGTAATTTCATAAATTAAAAAAATCTATAATTGAAAAGCAAAGATACAAGCTAAGTTTAGCACTTTTTGTTAAAATATTTTATAATAGATGGCCTATAAATTACCAAGATTAAAAAAAAACACTTATTTTCGCATTCCTTTAATGAATTATGGAGATGGTAGCTCAGTTGGTTAGAGCGCCTGATTGTGGTTCAGGAGGTCGTGGGTTCGATCCCCATTCTTCTCCCATCTCAAAATAATAAAACGCTCAAAAA